>JAUSCK010000277.1 GCA_030651035.1 Elusimicrobiota bacterium | reverse complement strand
CCGGGGCGGGTTCTATGGCTTCGTAATCAACACGCGGATCCAGCTGGCACTGTTCATCCGGCGGGCCGCAGGCGTACCAGTTCCTTATCATTAAGTGTGGGAGAGGGGACGATTCTTGATATCTTAATAAGTCTTTGCGGTTGCTGGAAAGAGAACTGTGGAAAAGGGGGCAGCCGGTTTTTAAGGGGAGGCGGGCCGGGCGGCATTATGCCAGAAGGCATAATGCCAAGAGGTATAATACGGACATGCACATAAAAAACCCTTTTTGTTACGGACTGGCTGTCTCCTGTCCCGATTTTACGGATCGCGAAAAGGAAGCGGGGGAACTCTCAATAGAACCCGCCCCGGTTGATGCCTGAAACAAGTACTCACGGCAATTCTCCAGCGCGCCTCAGCGGGGCGAGGCGGAGCCTCCCAAAATTTCAGGAAAATGCGCCGATATTCTGTATCGTAGAAAAATAGACGGAAGGGAAACGCCTTCCGGAAAATTTCAAGCAGCGGAAAGAGAGAATTAAGGAAAAGGCTTACGATAACAAGCTTTATGTTTCATACAGATTACAGCAGTTCCCCCCGGCGCAGGTAGCCGGAAGCTTCCGTTATTCTGACCTTTACCAGGTCTCCCGCTTTAAGCGTGTTTTTTCCTTCCGTTATCACTTCGACGCGGCCGTCTATTTCCGGCGCGTCGCGGTAGGTGCGGCCGAAGAGCGGCGAATCCATCAGGACTTCAAGCTTCCTGCCCTTAAGCTCCGAGTTTATCACGTCCACCGCCCGGCTCTGGGCGCTTATGAGCGCCTCCGCCCTCTCTTCCTTTACATCCTCGGGGACCTGCCCGGGGAAATCGGCGGCCGCGGTGCCGGGCTCCCTTGAATACTTGAACACCCCGACGTTGTCGAAGCGCGTCTTTTTGACAAAGGCAAGCAGCCTGTTGAAATCTTCCTGCGTCTCGCCCGGAAAGCCGACTATGAAATTAGTGCGGATGGCTATGTCGGGCATGGCGCGCCGCAGCTCGGCTATCTTATCCTTTATCGACTTTTCAGTCGAGGCGCGGTTCATGCGCTTCAGCACCCTGTCCGCTATATGCTGCAGAGGCATATCCAGGTAGCGGCACATGCTTTTGTTGGACCGCATGATCTCGATCACTTCCGGAGTGAGGCGCTCGGGGTAAACATACATCAGCCGCCACCACCTCACGCGTTCTATCCCCAGCAGCTTATTAAGCAGCCAGGCCAGGCGGGGCCTGCCGTAGATGTCCGCGCCGTAAGAGGTGGTGTCCTGGGCTATTAAAGAGATCTCCGCGGCCCCGCTTTCGGCCAGGTTCCGCGCTTCCTCCGCCAGGGACTCGACGGTTTTTGACCTGAAGGGCCCGCGTATGGACGGGATAAGGCAGTAGGCGCAGCGGTTGTCGCAGCCGTCGGCGATCTTGAGATAGGCGCTGTGCGGCGCGGTCAGGCGGGTCTTTAAGCGCGGCGGGGTAAGCGGCCCCTCAGCCGGAAGTATATAGCTGCGGCCTTCCTCTATGGCCTTGGCGGCCCTGGCCAGGGCGTGTATCCCCACCACGGCGTCCAGGCCGGGGAAACGCTTGAGCAGGCCCTCTTTTTCGCGTTCCACCAGGCAGCCGGCTACCAGCACCTGTGAGAGTTTGCCCCGCGCCTTCAGGGCTAAAAGGCGCTTAATTTCGCCCTCGGATTCCTCCACGGCGGAGCCCAGGAAGGCGCAGGTATTTATCAGCGCCGCGTCGGCGCCGTCTTCATCGGAAGTGAGTTCCCAGCCGGCGGCGGACAGCTCGCCGGCCATCGCTTCAGCGTCGGAAAGGTTCTTGGGGCAGCCGAGGGAGACAATGAAAAGCTTGGGCATCAGTACTTTTCAACGCGCTTGATGATCCAGTAAACCGCAACGCCTATGCTGGCCATTGTGAGTATGAAGACCGGGTAGGCCACCAGGTGGTTGTCGATATGGGTGATCTTCGTGAGCTCGGACATGCCGCCGACTCCGGCGAAGAAGCTGGGTATGGCTATCGCTATAACCACCGCGTTGAGATTCTTCATCATCACGTTCAGGTTGTTGCTGACGATGGAGGCCCTCGCGTCCATCAGGCCGGCCAGGATGTTGGAGTAGATCTCGGCCTGCCTCATGCACTGGTTGTTCTCGATGATGATGTCGTCCAGGAATTCCTGGCTGCGCTTGGAAAGTCCAATCTTTTCGGCGTTGTGCTTCAGCCGGTCTATGGCGTAGGAGTTGGCGTTGGTGGCGTTGAGGTAATAGACGAGGCTCTTCTCCAGGGTGAAGAGGTTGAGCAAATGCTTGTTCTCCATGGAGGCGTTGATCTTGTTCTCAAGCTCGTCGGCTATCATGTTGATGACCTTGAGGTGCTCCATGAAATGGAAAATGGAATTGAAGATCAGCTTGAGGAAAACTTCGCGGATGCCGGAGACCTGCTTGAAATACTTGCCGGAGAACATGTTGATGTCCTCGGACAGCGCGAGGATGAGCTTGTCCTTGAAGAGGAACAGGCCCATGGAGGAAACTTTGAACAGGAAGTGGTCTTTGGAGGAGTAGTTCTTCGGGCGCTTGAAGATCATCTCCAGGTGGTCCGGCTCGAATTCCACGCGGGTGGGCTCTTCGGGGTCGAAGGCCGAGGCGAAGTTATGCTCGTCGAGCATGAAGTTCTCGACCAGCCATTTTTTTTCGTCTTCGCTGGGGTTCACCACCACCCAGATGTCCGGGGTCTCCGCCTCTACAGGCGTGATCTGGTGGTCTTTGATCTTAAAGCGCTTGATCATGTAAATCTATAATCGAGAATCGAAGATCGAAGGTCGAAAATCAAGGAATTGCTGTCAGTGGTGAAGATCCAGGACTTTCGATTTTCGACTTTCGATTCTTTTGTTATTCTACTACTTCCGCGCGGCTTTCGTCTTTGCTTTGGGTTTCAATCCGGCCGCCACCGCGAGGCCTATTTCAGAGAGGTTGTCCACCACGGTGGCGCCGGCTTTCTTCAGGGCCTCGACCTTCGAGGCGTGCGTGCCGGAGTTGCCTTCCACTATGGCGCCGGCATGGCCCATGCGGCGTCCGGGGGGGGCGGTTTTGCCGGCCACAAAACAGAAAACCGGCTTGGTCATCTCTTTCTTTATGTACCGGGCGGCGTCCTCTTCGGCCGAGCCGCCTATTTCGCCTATCATGATGACGGCCTCCGTCTGCTTGTCCGCCTGGAAAAGCTTAAGCGCATCCACGAAATTCATCCCCTGCACCGGGTCGCCGCCTATGCCCACCACGGTGGACTGTCCCAGGCCCTGGCTGGTAACCTGCCACACCGCTTCGTAGGTGAGCGTGCCGGAGCGCGACACTATGCCTACGGAGCCCTTCCTGTGTATATAGCCCGGCATTATGCCGGCTTTGCATTCGCCGGGGGTGATCACCCCGGGGCAGTTGGGGCCCACAAGCGTCACTTCGCGGCCGGCGGAGTTCATCGCGCCCAGGCGCTTTTTTACGCGCACCATGTCCATCACCGGGATGCCCTCGGTTATGCAGATTATCACTTTGACGCCCGCGTCCGCGGCTTCAAGTATGGAGTCGGCCGCGTAGGGAGGCGGGACGAAGATAAGGGCGGCGTTCGCGCCGGTGGTTTTTACGGCTTCCTGCGCGGTATTAAAAACCGGCACGCCCAGGTGTTCCATGCCGCCCTTGCCGGGGGTGACGCCGCCCACTATTTTTGAGCCGTATTCCATGCACTGCTGGGAGTGGAAGGTCCCCTGCGCGCCCGTGAAGCCGTGCACTATCAGTTTGGTTTTCTTGTTGAGCAATATGGACATAGATTCTCCTTAAATATAAAAATTAACACGGATGGACAGGATGAACAGGATGAGCATATTTTCTGGTTTACTTTTTTATCCTGTCTATCCTGTTTATCCATGTGAATTCCGGTCTCTTACTTCGCGGCGGCCACCGCTTTTTTTGCGGCTTCCCACAGGGAGTCCGCCTGCTGCAGCTTTAAGCCGGACTTGGCCAGTATTTCCCGGCCTTCCTTCACGTTGGTGCCTTCAAGCCGCACTATAAGCGGGATGCCTATTTTTATCTTCTTCGAGGCTTCCACCACGCCGGCGGCTATGTTGTCGCACTTCATGATGCCGCCGAAAATGTTCACCAGCACGGCTTTTACCTTCGGGTCTTTCAGGATTATCTGGAAGGCGCGCGTTATCTGGTCCACGTTCGCGCCGCCGCCCACGTCCAGGAAATTGGCGGCGTCGCCGCCCGCCATCTTGACCGTGTCCAGCGTGGCCATGGCCAGCCCCGCCCCGTTGACCATGCAGCCGATGTCGCCGTCCAGGCCGATGTAGTTTATGCCGATCTCTTTGGCCTCTTTCTCTATTTCGGAGGCCTCGTGGTCCGGCTTCGCCGCCAGGTCCTTGTGGCGGAACAGCGCGTTGTCGTCGGTCACTATCTTGGAGTCCAGGGCGATGAGGCGGCCGACCCCCGTAATCACCAGCGGGTTGACCTCCACCAGGCTGGCGTCCTCTTCAATGAACAGGCGCACCAGCTGCCGGGCGAAAGCCGTAAATTCGCGGAAATTCTTCTGGGGCATCTTCAGGTCGAAGGCCAGCTGGCGCGCCTGGAAGTCCAGCAGGCCGGCTTCAACGTCCACCGGCAGCTTGATTATCTTCTCAGGATGGCTCTGGGCGAGCTCTTCGATGGACATCCCGCCTTCGGCCGAGGCTATTATCGTGGGGCAGCACCCTTTGCGGTCCAGCACCACCGAGATGTAGATCTCGCGCGCTATGTCGCAGGCCTCATCGACCAGGACTTCCTCCACCGTAAGGGCCTTGCCCTGGGTCTGGTGGGTGACCATCTGCATCCCCAGCATTTTGCCGGTGAGTTCCCTGGCTTCGGCCGGCGTTTTTGCCAGCTTCACGCCGCCCGCTTTGCCGCGTCCGCCGGCCAGCACCTGGGCTTTTACCACCCAGGGACCGGGCCCGTCCAGCTTAAGACTCTCCGTATTTTCGCCCAGTTTCACGATCCCGGCCCGTTTTTGCAGCGGTATCCCGTACCGGGCAAAGACATCCTTCCCTTCGTATTCAAGTAATTTCATTATCTCCTCCGGAAAAATATTGGGTCCAGCTGTTGAGCCGCCTGAATATAATTTGTAGTATAATTTATGGTATAAAGTCCAGCGGAAAACCGCAGGATGCGGCTATTGTAACGGCTAAAGTCATCTTCAGCAAATAAGGGGTGCGAACTTCCAATGAATAATACTAATAACAGCAGGAAAGTAAACGTCAGCCAGCTCAACTCCGTTACGGTCCGTTTTGCCGGAGACTCGGGAGACGGCATACAGCTGGTGGGCAGCCAGTTCGCCAACGCCACCGCCATAGCGGGCAACGAGCTCAGCACCCAGCCCGATTTTCCCGCCGAAATACGTGCCCCGGCAGGGTCGCTGGGCGGCGTAAGCGGCTTCCAGATAAGCTTCGGCGACGAATCCGTGCTTACCCCGGGCAACAAGCCGGGCGTGCTGCTGGCCATGAACCCCGCCGCGCTGGCCGTGAACCTGAAGAACCTCGACAAAGGCTCTATCATCATAACCAACTCCGACGCCTTCACCCCGGCCGCGCTGGAGAAGGCCGGCTACGCGTCAAATCCCCTTGAGGACGGCTCTCTGGCCAATTACCGCGTCATAGGCGTGCCGGTAAACACCCTGACCGAAGGCGCCCTCAAGGATTCCGGCCTTACCGGCACCCAGGTCCTGAAATGCAAGAATTTCTACCTGCTGGGCCTGCTTTACTGGATGTACGGCCTCCCGCTGGAGACCACGCGGGCCTGGATAAAAACGAAATTTAAAAAGGCGCCGGAGCTGGCGGCTGCGAACATCAAGGTGCTGCTGGCGGGTTTTGACTACGCCGAAACCACCGAGATCTTCGACGCCAGGTTCCAGCTTAAAAAGAGCCCCGTGATCCCCGGCAAATACCGCAACCTCACCGGGAACGAAGCGGTGGCCTACGCCCTTATCACCGCGGCGAAGCTCCTGAAGAAGAAGCTTTTCTGCGGGTCCTACCCCATCACCCCGGCCTCCGAGATACTGCAGACCCTTTCCAAGCACCGCGCCACCGACGTGGTGGTCTTCCAGGCCGAAGACGAGATAGCGGCCATCTGCTCCTCCATAGGGGCGGCGTTCGCCGGAGAACTGGCTGCCACCGGCACCAGCGGGCCCGGGCTTTCCCTTAAGACCGAGGCGCTGGGGCTGGCCGTCATAGCCGAGCTCCCCCTGGTGGTGATAAATGTGCAGCGCGGCGGCCCGTCAACCGGGCTTCCCACAAAAACCGAGCAGTCCGACCTTCTGCAGGCCGTTTACGGACGCCACGGTGAATGTCCCCTGGTGGTGCTGGCCGCTACCAGCCCCTCGGACTGCTTCAATACCACGCTGGAGGCCGCCCGCATAGCGGTAAAATATATGACGCCGGTGATAGTGCTTTCCAACTCCTATCTCTCAAGCGGCTCGGAGCCTTTCCGCATTCCCAAACTCTCGGAACTGCCTAAATTCCACCTGCCCCCCCTGCCTGAACCGGCTGACTACAAGCCCTTCATGCGCGACCCGGACACACTGGCCCGGCCCTGGACCTGGCCCGGGCTGGCCGGCTACGAATACCGCGCCGGCGGTCTTGAAAAAGCCGATATCACGGGCGGCGTCAGCTACGACCCGGAAAACCACGAGCGCATGACCAAGCTTCGCGCCGAAAAAGTGGCCAGGGTGGTCAGGGAGATCCCGCCCACGAAGATCTACGGCCAGGCCGAGGGCGACCTGCTGGTGGTGGGCTGGGGCTCCACCTACGGCGCCATAAAAACCGCCGTCAGCGAGGCCCGCAAGGCCGGGCTCAACGTGTCCTCCATCCATATCAGGCACATTTTCCCGATGCCGCCGGACCTGGGGTCCATAATGCGGCGTTTCCGGAAGGTGCTGGTGCCTGAGGAGAATTCGGGGCAGCTCAGGCTGCTGCTGCGCTCCGCGCATATGCTCGAACCCCTGGGCCTTAACAAGGTGCAGGGCCAGCCGATCAATTCCGACGAAGTGCTGGCAAAAATTCAAGAGATCCTGAGGGGGAATTAACATCATGGAAGAAACAAAACTTACAGCTAAAAACTTCTCTTCCGGCCTGCCGGTGAAGTGGTGCCCCGGCTGCGGCGATTTCGCCATACTCGCAATGATACAGAAGACGCTGGCCGGCATGGGCCTGCCGCTGGAGAAATACGCCGTTATTTCCGGCATAGGCTGCTCCAGCCGCTTCCCGTATTATGTGAGCACCTACGGGTTCCATACCCTGCACGGCCGCGCGCTGCCGGTGGCGTCGGGGGTGAAGCTTTCTAACCCGGAGCTTGCCGTGTGGGTGGTTACCGGCGACGGCGACGGGCTGTCCATCGGCGGCAACCACATGCTGCACACCATACGCCGCAACATAGGCCTTAAGATAGTGCTTTTTAATAACCGCATTTACGCCATGACCAAGGGCCAGGCCTCCCCCACCACCCTGCAGGGCTCCAGGACCAAAACCACGCCGCTCGGCGCTATCGACTACCCGTTCAATCCGGCGCGGTTCGCCGTTGGGCTGGACTGCACCTTCGTGGCGCGCGGCATAGACAACGATATCGCCGGCACTTCGGCCATCCTCGAGCGGGCGGCGAAACACAACGGCACGGCTTTTGTCGAGGTGCTGCATAAATGCGTGCCGTTCACCGACAAGGAGTTCGACACGCTTAAGGACCCGGCCACAAAGGAAGACCTGCTGCTCCGGGTCGAGCACGGCAAGCCCCTGGTGTTCGGCAAGAACAGGGATAAAGGTATAGTTTTCCGCAATTTCCGTCCGGAGATAATCTCGTTCAAAGCCGGCACGGTGCCGGAAAATGTAGCCGTCTACGACGAGACCAATTCCGAGATGGCCTACCTTGTAAGCGGCTTTACCCAGCCGGAATTCCCTGTGCCGCTCGGCGTGCTCAAGGCGGTCCGCAAGCCTTCCTACGAGGAGCTCTATTACGACCAGGTGAAGGCGGTGGGCGATACCAAAGGGCATGAGCTGGAGGCCCTGCTGGCCGGTCCCGACGCCTGGGAGATCAAGTAACCGTCCGGAAGCGGGAAAACAACGGAGACACGGGCGGCGTGGAGCGAAGCTCCGCCCCGTGGTGAGCAGCTGTCTGATGAAAGATGAAGATAAATTATAGACTGCACCTTCTCACGTTCGCGGCTTCGCTGCTGCCGCTGCTTGTCTTTGCCGTCTGCGCGTCGGGGGTCGGCCTTCAATATCAGCGCGCTTTGCTTATCGCCGCGGTCTCGGTCCCCGCGGCCTCCGTTTTTGCCGCCATGCTGGTCCTGGCCGGCCTGGCGCGGCCGCTGGACAAAGTGACCGCCAGCGTGAAGCAGTTTGTCGCGGCCGATTACCGCCTTGAAGAGGTGCTCCCGAAGGAAGGCTGGCCGGAGGCCGGCAGCCTTATCTCCGCGCTGAACCGGCTGATGCTCGAGCTCAGCGCCTACCGGGCCTTCCACCTGAACCAGGTGGTGGAAGAGCGGGGAAAAGCGCAGGCGCTCGTGGAAACCATTACCGACGGCGTGCTGCTGGCGGACGACCGCGGAAGGCTGATCTATTCCAACCAGACCGCCCTCAAACTCCTGGGCATTCCCAGGCATTCGCTTGATGTCGTCCTGCCGGATTCGGTGAAAACAGAGGCTTTCTCGCCGGCTCTTCGCGAAATAATGGCTTCGGCCGAGAAATATATGAAGGTTGAGGTCGAGGTCCCTGTTCAGGACGAGGATTCCAGCATCGTCAAAAAATTCCGTATTATCGCTAACCAGTTCAGCCTGGCCACTCTGAGCCGCCCGGGCCGCGTCCTGGTGATCCGCGACGTCACGGTGGAAAAAGAGCTCGCGGAGGCGAAAGAAACTTTTTTCCACATGATAACGCACGATATGCGGTCCCCGCTTTCCAGTATACAGGGTTACACGGAGCTCCTGCTGAAGAAAGCCGCTGAGTTGCCGGATATTACGAAGAACCTGCTGATCGTCCAGCGCTCCGCGAGACGGCTCAACGGGATGATAGACGACATCCTTAACACGATAAAGCTTGAGCGCGGCACCATGGAGCTTAAGCTTGAAAATATCGATGCCGGCGCCCTGGCCGGGCGCATCTCCGAAGTCCATGCGCCGCTGACGGCCCGCAAAGGGATAAAGTTTTCGGTGCTTATGCCGCCGGAGAAACTGGAGTTCCCGGGAGACGCCGTCCTGCTCGAGCGGGTAATAACCAACCTGCTGGGCAACTCCATTAAATTCACCCCGGAGGGGGGGAGCATCACGCTTTCCTGCCGGGAGAGCGGCGGCGAGATGCTGTTCGCGGTGGAGGACACCGGGCCCGGCATCCCGGAGGGGAAGCGAAAAGAGGTTTTTGAAAAGCACTTCCAGCTGGAGGAGCATAAGTTCATGGGCTTCGGCCTGGGGCTGGCCATGTGCAAGATGGCGGTGGAGATCCATAAAGGGCGCATCTGGGTGGAATCCGAAGTCGGAAAGGGCAGCAAGTTCATTTTTACAATTCCCAAGACCGCCCTGCCGGCCGCGGGGGCTGCGGCGCAGCAAGAGCAGCCGGGGTAGGACCAATTTATGGCTAAATTACTTATCGTGGACGACGAACCCACTATACGGGAACTTTTTAAATTTATCTTTGAGGAAGCCGGGCACGAGGTGACGCTGGCCGAGAATGGCCTTGAGGCGCTTGAAGCGCTTGAAGCGCGCCTCCCGGAATTCATGGTCGTGGACGTTTTAATGCCGCAAATGTCAGGTATGCAATTTATGCGGGAACTCGCTCTCCGGGCGGAGAAGAACCCCCGGTTGGACCAGATCCCTTTCGTGGTCATGACCGGTGAGAATTTCATGGAAAGCGAACTGAACAAGGTTTTTGCCTCAAGGCCCGGCTTTATCTGTTTTTTCGCCAAGATGACCCCCCCGTCGGTAGTGCTGGCTAAGATCGCGGAAATCCTGAAAAGCCGGAAGTAGGCGCGCCGCCCGCACGGCGGCTGCCGGATAACTTTATATACGCAGACCGAGGAGATATAGAATGAAGAATGCCGCCAGACTGCTGTTTATCTGCCTGCTTTTTGCCGCCGGGGACGCACGGGCGCAGTTCCAAAACCATGAAATGATGCTGTTGGCCGGGGATAATGCCGCTGTGCTGGCGGCCGACCCTGCCTTGAGGAGCGATTTTTTCCAGTATATGGCAAGGCCTTTCCGGGACCGGACCGAGCGCCTGCACAGCGCCAGGGTCGAGACCTTGCAGATGGACCTGGCGGTGGACGACGAGAGCGGCCGGCTGACGCTTGAGAACTGGGGAGACAACCGCGCGGATATACGGCCCGGCGCACCCATGCTTAAGGTTGCGGCGGGCGGCCTTTCCGGCACCACCTACAACAGCGCCGGGATCAAGGACAAGGAGTATTCCGGCGAGGCTGGCGGCGCTTACGTCCGCTTCTGGACCTTTGAGGCGGAGGCTTCGCAGCTGCGGCAGGAGGCCGCGGGTTCAGCGAGCCCCGGCGAGGATAAAAAGAGCGGCGCGGGAGCCGCTATTTCCCTGGGCGGCGAAGGCGCGCGGCTGGGCCTGCACGCGAACACGAACACCGCCAAGCGGGCCAGCTCCGGCCTGGAGCTGCCGAACACCTCCGCGGGCGCCGCGCTCGCGTTCCGGTCAGGCATCGTTGACGTCGGGTTCACCGCGGATTATGTTAACAGGGGCATGAAGGCGGCGGCCGGTGCGTTAGAGATCAAGCGCAGCGGCCCGCTTTTGGGCGTCCAGACCATGATAAAACCGCACAAAAGCGTTACGGGCGCCTTGCGGGCTTCCGTATCCAACCTGTCCGGCGACCGCACTTCCGGAGGGGGCAAATCCAATGTCACCTCGGCGAACGTGGAGCTGGGAACGCGGTTAGAGTGGAAACCGGAGGGGACCCCTCTTACTCTGGCTATGGGCTACGAAAAGCTCGACTATATCCAGGGAAACAAAGGCAAGAAGGCCGAAAGTCAGCACAGGCTGAAGACTTTAGCCGCCTCTTTCCGCTTTTTCGACGGCCGCTTCCTCCTGGGCGCCCAGGTGGAGGAGCTGACGCTGAGCTACGACGTTTATAACAATAATGTGTTTTCCGGCACGCACGACGATAATTCCTGCGTCACCATGGCCGGGGGGGCCGAGGTCTGGCTGCTTCCATGGTTCGCCGTGCGCGGCTCGGTCAAGAGGATGGACTTCCAGGACGACCTTACAAAAGTGGAGACCTTCTACAATTCGGTAGCCGCGGGAGCGGGGCTGAAAGTTCAGAACCTGTCGCTGGACGTTACCGCCCGCAAGATCATGGGCGACAGCGAGGTCACCAAGCAGGACGAGTTCTCCGGCGTAAAAGCCGCGCTGGCGTACAAGTTCTAGGAACGCCGCTGTAAAATAAAAAAGCCCCGCTGCCGGGGCTTTTTTATTCCCAGCCGCCGCTATTTTACCTTTTTCACGTATTTGATCGTCCGCAGGCTGGTGCCGGGGAAGTAGAAATCCAAGATGCCCTTGTAAGGCATGTCGTATTTGCCAGCCAGGCCGGCGGCGCCGCTCTGGCACATGCCTATGGCGTGGCCCCAGCCGCCGCCGTAGAGCCAGTAATTGCGCACCTTGCCGTTCTTGAAGCGGTTTATCTCTATCTCGAACAGCGTGCTTTTCAGCGAGCTGAAGCCCAGCAGATTGCGTATCAGGTGCTCCTTGGTGACCGTAACGGATTTTTTCCTGCCCACCAGCTTCAGGGTGTTGACGTTGCCGGAGGGGCTGCGCCTGAGCGGTATTATTTCCACCAGCTCTCCTATCTTGTAATCCATGTTGATGCGGAAGGTCATGTCTTTCTGGCGGATTATTTTCATCCAGCGGTATTCGGAGGCGCGTACGCGGCCCGGGTAATTGCAGTTGGATTGCGGGTTGCCTGTTATCCACAGGTGCCAGTCCCACGGGTCCAGCGGCTCCTGCCGCTTGTCCGGGGCTATGTCCGGCTTGGTCACCAGATAGGGGGAATCGCCCCAGCCGGTGACCTCTTTCGAGGCCTGTACCCAGCCGCCGCAGTTCGAGTGGTAGAAGGTGTAGGCCGGGCGGCCGTGGTAGGTCAGAATCTCGCCCTCGGTCTCCACCACCGCGTTGGTGGTGGTGTTGGCCTCGTTGGACTTGCCCTTGTAGGCCTGGCAGTGCTGCCCGTCGCAGAGATGGTAGCCGTCCTTCTTGTGCTGGCCGCCGCGCGCGCGGCGTATCAGCACCTGCGTGCGGGCTATCACGGCCTGCGCTTTCAGCGATTCATAGGGCCACTGCGGCGCCACCTCGCTGGGCACCACGCCCAGCAGGTAAAGCTCGTTCTCGATGACGTTCACCACGCCTACGCCGCGCCCGCCGTTAGGGAAAAGCTCAATATAGCCGCGGTATTGCCGGTCAGCCCCGCTGAACCATGGGTTTTTTGTTTTTGAAGTGGCGTCAAAGATCACTGATCCGCCTGTTTTCACCGGTTTCACCAGCACCGCGCCCGCGAAGCGCCCGAAGACGGTGCCGTCGGGGGCGGTCAGCGCCACCTTGTCGCCCTCATGCGTTACGGTCCAGGTCTCGTCCGGGGGGATAGTGGCGTAAACCTTGCCGCTGGCCTTGCCGGTCACGGTCAGGCCCTCGAAGGATTTGATCCTGAGCAGGTTGTTCCTGCCCTGCTTGCCGGTGTTGCCGGTGCCTATCCCCACGCGGATCTTTACGGACGACGAAAGGCTGGCCAGCGCGTCCAGCGGCTCCATCACCAGCGGCTTCGTAATCCTGAACGGCGGGCGTATTTCCTCCGGCTGCTTGGTCAGCTTCCCCTCAAGCACCTTCATCATCTTGGACGCCACCGGGTGGCCCGGGGCGTAGTCCAGCACGCGGTAGTACTGGTTCCAGGCCTCGTTGAACTTGCCCTGCCGGGCGTAGATCCCGGCCAGCGGCAGGCGGGCCTCGGTGAAGGAGGGGTCCTTGCGCAGGGCCTCTACCAGCGCTTCCTCCGCCTCCTTGTGCATCTTGAAATTCATGTAGTTCCAGGCCAGTATATAATCCACCCCGGAGAAGTCCGGGCGCAGCTGCCGGTATTTCTCAAGGTGGGCCAGGGTCTTTTCCTTTTCGTCCAGGTTCGAGTAGACGCTGGCCAGGCCCAGCTCCGCGCGGGAGTGCAGGATCTGTATCTTCAGGGCTATCTCGAAGGCGGAGCGGGCGCCTTCATAATCAGCCTGGTGGAAGCGCAGCCAGCCCAGCTCGGAATAAATATCCGGGTTCTGCGGGTCGCGCTCAAGCGCCTTTACCATGATGCGGGCGGCGTCGTAGTAGCGGCCGGCCTGCTTAAGGCAGGCGGCCGCGTTCATCATGGGGCGCGGGTTTTCCGGGTCGGCGTCGGCCAGGGCCAGGTAGGCGGAGGAGGCCTGCAGCAGCTCTCCTTTCAGGTAAAGTTCATAGGCCGGAGCGGCGCAATAACCGGCGCCGGATTGCATGAGGATGAATAATAGAATAAGATTAAATCTTCGCACGGCTTTTATATCGTATGAAATTATTGGAAACATGCGAACAAGAATTTACTTATATTTTTCACCACAGAGACACAGAGAGAGATGAGAAGAGAAGAGAGAAGAAGATATAGGATCAGATTTAGGAAAGAGTTCACCGCTGAGGCGCAGAGGTCGCAGAGAACAGCGTACGCAGAGCGGAGCGAAGCGACACAGCAGTGAGAAGAAACATAAATTAATATTTTCTCCTCCGAACTCCGCGACCTCTGCGCCTCAGCGGTGAATATCGGTTGTTTGTTGTAATAATTAATGTCAGAAGAACTTTCAGACTCCGAGCTTATCTCGGCCTTTAAGGGCGGGGACGCCGAGGCGCTTGGGCTGCTGATGGAGCGGCACAAGGCGGCCGTCTACGGCTACCTGCTGAGCCTTACGGGCCAGCCCGATGCGGCTGACGACCTGTTCCAGGAGGTCTTCCTTAAGCTGGTGAAAAATCCGTCCGCCTACGGCGAGCGGGAAAAGCTGAAGGCCTGGCTTTTTACCGTGGCCCGCAACGCCGCCATGGACCATTTCAGGCGTCAGAGCTCCAGGGGCGAGGTTCCGCTCGAGGGGGACGGGGAGAGGCCGGGGCCGGCGGATCGCGCGGCTTCGCCGGAGCCCGGCCCGGAGGAGGCCGCCGTCAACAAGGCGCTGGCTGAAAAACTGGACGCCGCGCTGGCCCTGCTTTCCGCGGACCAGCGGGAGGTCTTCTACCTTCGCCATTATTCCGGGCTGTCATTTAAGGAAATTGCCGAAATGCTTTCGGTCCCCATAGGCACGGTGCTGGCCCGCATGAGCCGCGCCGCCGCCCTGCTCCGCAAAGAGCTGGAGGAATGACTGCAATACTTATTTCACCACAGAGGCGCGGAGGTCGCAGAGTGGGGTGCGAAGCACAAGTCATCGGTCAAGAGCAGGGATATAAAACAATATTCTTCTCTGCGCTCTTCCTCCGCGTACTCTGCGCCTCTGCGGTGATATGCAGTAAACTAGGTGGTTGTGCGTTGCAATAAAAGCGGGGGGGCGCGCGTTGTATTTACAGGAGACATTTATGAACTGCGGGTACGGCGAAAAACTGATACTTTACTTCTACGGCGAAGCCGCGGAAGATATGCGGGCCGGGGTGAAAGAACACCTGGCCGGCTGCGCCGCGTGCCGCGGTGAGCTGGCCGCGCTCAAGGCCGCGGAGGGGCGGCTGTCCGGGCGCGCTCCCGGGCCGTCGGCGGCCACCGTTGAAGCCGTGATGCTGGCCGCCCGCGCGGCTGTTTCGCGCGGGAGCGTTTTCTCTTTTAACTGGGGAGAGACCCTCCTGTCCGGCGCCCTGGCCTCTCTTCTGGTCGCGGGCTTCATCTTCTCCGGCAGCGGCGTCCCGGCCGACCTGGCCTGGAACAGCGGGCTCGACTCCGGTTTGGACTCGGTGGAATATTCAATGTACCAGGCGAAGTTCGATATGGCTTCTGTCTCCAGCGACTGGGAATATAAGTGCAGCGCGCTGGAAGACGAGAGTCTGGCAGAGAAAAACATGAAGGCTGAAGGATAAAGGGCGGAATTAATATAAAGGATGGGAGAATATATGAATAAGAAAATTGTTATGTGGGCGGCGGTGATAGCGCTAGTTTCAGGCCCGGCTATCAACCTGATGGCGCAGGAGGGACCCGGCGAAGAAGAGGAAATTGAAATGATGGAGGGCGGCCCGGGGAGGCCTGAAATGCGGCCCGAGAGACCCGACAGGTCCGAGAGACCCGGCATGGGCCAGGAGAAGATGCAGATCAAGATCAAAAAATTCCGCGAGGGACGCGAGGGAAAAGAGAAGGGCGGGCCCGGCTTTATGGAAGACGAGATAATGGCCGTGGTAACCAAGCACGACCCCGCCTTCGCGAAAAAGCTGGGGAACCTGCGCGAGTCAGCCCCGCGCAAATATAAGATGGTGCTGATGATGTCCGGCAAAATGCTGGGGATGGCCAAGATGGAGCAGGACGAGAGCCTGGAAAAAGACGCCGTCCGCGGGATGTCGCTGGAGTTCGAGAGCAAGGAGCTTTCGCTCAAATACGACAAGGCTCCCGACGCCGACAAGAAGGCGATAAAGGACAGCCTCAGGGGCATACTTGCCGAGCTTTTCGACCTGAAGACCAAGGGCCAGGAACTGCGCGTGAAGTTCATGGAGAAGGAAATGGCCAAGCTCAGGAAAAATCTTGAAAGCCGCAAGCTCAACAAGGACAAGATAGTCGGGCAGCGCCTGGAGCAGATGACGGGGGAGGGGACTGGCTGGTGATAGCGAATGGCGCGAATAAGTTTAGGACGAATGACACGAATGCACTAAAAAAAACCCCGCGGAAATCTTCCGCGGGGTTTTTTATTCGTTTTATTCGCTTTTTATTCGCGCTATTCGTTAATGCGCGAACTTGGCCGCGTCCACGAGGCCCGCGCCCTGCTGTACCGGCGTAAGGCCGGGAAGCGGGGTGGCCGCGGCTTTAAGGGCCGCCCTTACCGCGTCGGAACCCTGGGCTCCCGCGCCTACCGCGAGCGCCGCCAGGCCGGCCACGTGGGGGCAGGCCATGGAGGTCCCGGACATGGTGGTGTAGCCGCCGCCCTTGCGCACGGAGTACACGTTAACGCCGGGAGCTATCACGGCTATTTCAGGGCCGCGCGAGGAGAAAGAGGCGATCTTGTCCGCGGAGTCGGAGGCGGAAACGGCGATAGCTTCCGGGTACTTGGCGGGGTAACCGACGGAACCGCCGCTGTTGCCGGCGGCACAGACTACGGCCACGCCCATTTCTTTGGACTTTATCATGATCTGCCTGAGGGCTTCGGTGCCGCTGCTGCCGCCGAGGCTCATATTTATTACATTCATCCCGTTCATGACGGCCCACTCTATGCCGGCCACCACCCAGGAGTACTGGCCGGAGCCGTTCTTGTCCAGGACTTTAACTCCGTAGAGGTCCACGGACGGCGCAACGCCGACCACGCCCTTGAGGTCCCTGATGGCCGCTATGGTCCCGGAGACGTGCGAGCCGTGCCCGTGGTCGTCCAGCGGAGGGGCGGTGGAGATGATGGCGTTATAGCCGCCTTTATAGTTGGAAGCAAGGTCGGGGTGGTTGAAATCTACGCCGGTGTCCACGACGGCCACTTTAACGCCCTTGCCGGAGTTCGTGCTCCAGGCGCCGGCCGCGTTGACGCGCTTCACGCCCCAGGGGATCTCTTTCTCGGCGGGGTCGGCCGCGGGCCGGATCGCTGTGAACACGGGGGCTTCCCAGCCCTCGCCGGTGCGTATCATGTCCAGGGCGCTTTCCACGGAAGGGAGGGGCACTGAAGTCATTGAGGCCGGGGCGGCTTCGATCCAGCGTGTATAACTGTCTTCCGCCACGTCGGTCACGCCCTTCAGGGCGTAGATGCTGGAGTCTTTAATGTTGTCGGGGAAAACCGCGACAAGGGAGTCTATCAGGGTGAATTTACGGGTGACCGTCCCTCCTAGGCTCTCGACGCTTTTGTCTATGGCGCCTTTATAGGCGTGCTCGAAGCTCACTATCTTCTGCGAAGCCTGCGCGCTGACGGCCGCGGCAAGTATTACACCGGCTATTAAGGTTGATATTTTTTTCATTTTTCCTCCAAGAATAAACAGGGGCCAAAGTACCTATGCTCAATATAGGACTTTTAGTTGACGACTGTCAATAACTAATTATTCAGAGGGGGGGGCAGCGGGAAATGATTAATTTCACCGCAGAGGCGCAGAGGTCGCAGAGAGCAGAGTACACAGAGTGGAGCGAAGCGACACCGCAGTGAGAAGAAACATAAACTAATATTTTCCCCTCCGAACTCTGCGACCTCTGCGCCTCTGCGGTGAATATCGGAAGAAGTTTTTCTTTTAATATTTTTTGATTTTGCTGGTGTCGAACTTGCCCACCAGGCCGGAGACCTCGGGATTGGCCATCAGCGTGCTAAGGGTTTGCGGGTTCTGCATTGCCAGGGCCATCAGCTGCGGGTTGTTGTTGATCAAATCGCTCAGGGCGGCGGGGTCGTTCATAAGCGCCTTCGCCGCCGGCGTGTTCAGCATGGCGCTTACCATGCCGCTCCCGGCCACGGCGCTCACCAGCGCGGGGTTATTCAGGGCGGCTTTAACCACGGGGTTGTTCATGAAGTTGGACGGCCCGTCGCTTTTGAGATAGTTGGCCAGGCCCTGCGCGCTGCCCGTGGCGGATTTTACCGTGCCCCTGGACATAAAGCCTTCGACCACATACTTGTTGTTCATAAGCGCGCCCACGGCCTTGGGATTATTCATGACCTTTTCCACGGCGTAGCTCAGGTAGCCTTTCTTGTATCCCGCGGTCATCTGCTCCTTGGCCTTGGTGTCGTTGGATTCCAGCGCGTTCTGGTTGGCGGTTTTGCCCCCGCGCGCCTGGCCGGCTTCCTCGGTTTTTTGGTCCTGCGCCCGGCGCGCGGCGGCGGCTTTTTCAGCCTGCTCTAAGGCCTGCCGGGTTGGCCCGTCCCCCCGCAGCTTGCCGGCTTCGGCCCCGCCGGAGCGGTAGCGCACGTTGTAGCCGCTGTCGCTGAGATTCGGGTCGTAGCCGTCGTCCCGGCGTTTTTTTATTTCACCGTCGGGGGCGTTGAAGGCGTTATAGCCTTCCTTTGTAAGGTTGATGTCGCTGGAGTTTATCTTCGCGGTCCACCTGACAAGCAGCATGGCCAGCACTATATATACCGGGGTGAGGTAGACCCAGATCTTCCAGCCGGACTTCTTCTGTTCTTCTTCCATAACTATAATATAACACCGAAAAATTGATTAGTCAACAGGGAGATTGCCTTCACCCCGTCCATTTTGTATTATTATCGATATCCATAGCCGGCTTTTTTGCGCCGGCCGTGTTACTATGTGGAAATTTATCTTAATAACGTTTTCCAACCTGGCGCAGGTGTTCCTTTTTGTCACCGGCCTTTTATACCTTTTATTGAGCTTCCGCGGCTTCTGGCAGCTGAAGAAACCCGCGCGCGCCCAGCTGCGGCGCCGCTTCGCGCTGCTGCTGCCGGCGCACAACGAGGAGGGCGTAGTCGGCCTGGCGGTGGAAAGCCTGGCCGGCCTGAAATACCCCCGGGAGCTTTTTGAGATCTTTGTGGCGGCCGACCACTGCACGGACGGCACAGCGCGGGCGGCCGCGGCCGCCGGCGCCAGGGTGCTGGAGCATGCGGGGCCGGGCTTAAAGGCCGGCAAAGGCCGCGCTCTTAAATGGGCCACTGAAAAAATACTGGCCGCCGGGATCTTCGACGCGCTTTGCTATTTTGACGCCGACTCGCTGGCACACCCCGGTTTCCTTGAAGCCATGAACGCGCACCTTGCAGCCGGGGCCGAGGCCCTGCAGGGCAGGCAGCTGGCCAAAAATACCGGGTGCCTGCTGGCTAAAATACTGGCGGCCGGGCATATCGTTTCCAACAGGTTTTTCCAGCTGCCCAAGGCCGCGCTGGGCCTTTCCGCCACGCTTCACGGCAAGGGGATGTGTTTTACCGCCGCGATCGCCGGCAAATTCCACTGGGATGAAACCTGCCTGACCGAGGACCTGGAGATGCAGATGCGCCTGATACGCCACGGCGTGCGCATTCATTGGGCCCAGGACGCCGTGGTTTACGACGAGGAGCCGGAGACCCTGCGGCAGTACCTGTGCCGCACCATACGCTGGACGCGCGGCTCGCTCGACACGGCCCGCCGCCACCTGCCCGGCCTCGCCGCCCGCGCGCTGCGCCGGGGGGATCTCAGGGCTTTCGAGGGCGCCCTTTATTCCGCCCAGACCTACCGCTTCGCTATAGTTTCGCTGGGCGCCGCGCTGGTCTGGTTCAGCCGGGACTCTTTCAACCTTGTGGTCTGGCTTTACGGGGCCCTGCCGGGCATGGAACACACCATGAAGGCTCTTTCCCTGGTGCCGCTGCTGCTTTACCCGGCGGCAGCGCTGGTTATCGAGCGCGCCAGCCCCGGCCTGGCTGCCGCCTATTTCCTGCAGCCGCTGCTGGGGATACTGCGGCTGCCGGTTTTTGTGGCGGGCGTGCTGCGCGGCACCGATTTCTGGGGCCGCACCGAGCATACCAGCCGCGTGGCCATAGCAGATCTGGTGGAATAGCGAATGAGACGAATAACAACAACGGATCATAAACTCATTAGCGACCATTTTTGGTAATTATTCGAGGTATTCGCAGTCATTCGTGTGATTTGCAGTCAGGAGGAAAAACAATGAAGAAACTTATTATAGTAGCGCTGCTGTGCCTGCCGTCCGCGGCCTATTCCCAGGAGCTCAGCACGGCTGACCTGGAAGGCGCGCCCGCGGCAAAGGGCGCAAAAGCGGGCTCCCCGGACAGCCTGGAACCGGTGCAGAGGCCGGACGCCGAGAAGATAATGTCCGAGCTCTCGACCGCCCTGCGCCTGAGCTCCAAGCAGGAGGACCGCATAGCCGCGGTGATCAACAAGAAGACGAAAGAATTCGACAAGCTTATGAAGGATTTCGACAAGAGCGACGCCGAAGAAAAAAAATGGCGCTACAAGGTGAACGCCACCCGCCACGAGATGCTGAAGCTGAAGCGGCAGCTGCCCGACGACATACGCGAATTCCTGGACGACGCGCAGCGCGAAAGCTATGACGAGCTGCTGGCAACCGCGAAAAAGACGGCCGCGGCGGGAGGCGGCGCCGCGGTCCAGGGAAAACAGGCGGGAGGCGCGGCTAAGTCCGGGAAAAAGAAACGCCTGGTCAAGCGCAGGAAGGCCCCCGCGGAGGAAGCCGAGGCCGCCCCGGGCGAGGACGAGGCCGGGCAGACCATGGTGGACAAGGAAGCCCCGCCCGCGCCCAAAAAGAAGCGGACGCTGAAGAAGAAGCCGGCTGCCGCCGAAGAGGAGGAGCCGGCCGGCGCCGCGCCCACCGGCAAGGAAGCCGCCCCGGACGAAGAGGACGCGGGCGCGTACCCGTAAAAGCGAATAGGACGAATAATCAAAGCGAATTGCGCGAATTAATAGCGAATACAACGAAATTTATTTGTCTTGTCAAAAATTGGCAGCCATTCGTGTTATTCGCAACTATTCGTACCATTTGCTCTATGGGATTTGGCCGAAATTTGATTTTTTTTTGTTTCCCCCTTGATTTTTTTGTAATAGAGTATCTATAATGGTTTTGTTCCGGGTGAGGGATCAGGTAATGACAAGAGTTGTGAAACATTTAAGCCGGATATTCTCCGGCGCACCGGCGCGCCGGCGCGCCCGCGGGACCCTTGTGGAACTCAAGGTAGCCATGGTCGTGATGTCAGTGGGCGTGCTGGGCATGATCGGGGCTTTCAAGTACTTCAACGTGGGCGTGCAGTCCGCCAAAACCCGCTCGCTGGCCAACAACATCGCGCAGGAAAGGATTGAGTACCTTAAGAATAAATCCTATTACAGGGTGCTCGTCACAACTGACCCGGTTTCCGACGATAATTTCCCAGCGGGCGAGATGGTCTATGACCGCGCCCCGAACGGCCAGGAGACGGTGAACGTGGGCGGCCTGAATTTTATCCGGCGGGTCTATGTAAGAAAGGTTAATGAAGCTGCCGACGGCAGCCTCGACTACCTCGCCTGGGACGAGCCGGATCCCGGGCTTAAGGAGGTCAAGGTTTATGTGGCCTGGTTTGAGCGCGGGGAATGGCGCAAACTGGAGATACGGAACATGCGGGAAAACCCGGAACGCGTCAATCTGAGCGCCTCCATAAGAGGCACCGTGCACTCCAGCGGCGGCGCCCACCTGCAGGACGTGATAGTGCGCGCGCAGGAAAACCCCTCGAAATACGGTGTAACCGACGTCAACGGGGAGTACTACTTCACCATAGAGCCCGGCACCTATACCCTGCTGGCCACCAAGAGCGGCTATTTCACGGGCACGCTTTCCTCTTTCGGGGTACTCTCCGCCCAGAACGCCACCGGAAAAGATTTCACGCTTACCCAGATGAACAGCGGCTCGATATGGGGCTACGCACATATTGCGGACCGCCTCGTCATCAGCCAGATCGTGGGCAGCTCGGCCACCGCCACCGGTGACGACGAGTGGGTGGAGGTCTACAACCCTACCACCTGGACCTGGACCATGGCCACAGGGCTCGGCACCGGCGCCAACGAGGTGGTGGGCATCAGATATAAGGAAAAAAACGTCACCGAGATCGCGCCGGACTTCGACTACCGCACCGTCAGCCTGTCTTCCAACACCTATTTCCTGTTCGCCAATACCGGCACCATTACGGCCGTCGGCGTCACCCGCCAGGCCGACGCGGTCTATGACAGTGATTCCAACTGGGCCAACCAGGACAACGTCATCAAGACCGGCGTCCCTTCCTTCCCGGGCGGCGTGATACTCGATAACAAAGTTACCGGCCAGATAATTGACAGGGTGGGTTGGTATTCCCTCAACAACGGTTACAGCCCGGACTTCGGCTGGTACGAGGTTTTTTCCATCTACTGGCGGGTGCCCCTCCCGCCCTATACCGAGAACCAAAACGGGCTGGAGCCCGGCATGGGGTTTGTCCGGACCAGCGTGCGGTATGCGAACAACCCGGGCGAAGCGCGCTGTTCCGACTCCAACATGAATTATGTCGACTTCCGCATCAGCTTCCCGCTGGTCGACCAGCCGAATAACAGTTCTTACTCGGAGCCCTGCGTTACCGGCCAGACCGCGGACGGCGCGCTGGTCTTCGCCGACGACGGGCTTTCCTTCCCGGTGACGGCCAGTTCCTACGGTTACTTCAACCTGGTCAACGTGGCCACCGGCTCTTGGACGGTTTATCTCTCGAGCGGCGTGGCTTTTTCCAGCGTGGCCTATTACGGCAAAACCTGGAACAGCTTCAGCGACTCTGCCGGCAGCTTCATCCGCCTGTCCACGATCACGACCTTCGGCTATGTCACCGGGCGGGTCGCCAATGTCTACGGGACCGCGCTTCCCGGCATAAAGATGTTTTCATCCGGCAACCCGCAGGTAGCCACCGACGCGAGCGGCCGCTATACCCTGCCCGTGACGGCCGGAGTAATGACCGTGATAGCCAACTACCAGAGCCAAAGTCCCAGCTATGTGGAACTTTCCTCCGCGGATGTGAACGTGGGCATAGGCCAGGCGGTAAAGGACGTGAACTTCTCTCTTTACTACGGCGGCCGGATACGCGGCCGGATAACCACCAACGGCACTGACCCGCTGCCGAATATCCCGGTGGTGGGGCTCAAGGGCGGGGTGGAACAGGGCAGCGGCATAAGCGGCGCCGACGGCTATTTCACTATTTCCGGCTCGGGCGTTTCCACCGGCACCTATGTGGTGGTGCCCCAGTTGGAGGCGGGAGAGAGCTCTTCCCCCTCCAGCACTACGGTCACGATTGCGGCCGGCCTGACGGCTTTCTCCTCCACCTATACTATTTCCGGGGCGTTCGGCTCCATGAGCGGCAGCGTGCGCACGGGCAGCGCCGCGGGCCCGGTGATAACCACCGGGGTGCTTGTTTATGTTACCACCGCCACCCTGGCTGCCGGCGCCGCCCCGCCTACTATAAACTCGGCCCTGCGCGGAGGCACCGGCATCTATTACGCCGCTTCCAGCAACGCGCTGGGCAATTACACTATCCCGGTTAAGGGCGGCTACAGCTACAATGTTTACGCCTGGTATACCACCTGGAGAGGTGTAGTGCCCACCACCGTCCGCCAGGAGTCACTTGCAGTAAGCGTGGCCCTAGCCGAAGCAAAGACGGCCAATTTTTTCTGGTGACCTTATGAGAACCATAAGCTCAAAACGCGGTTTCACCATGATAGAGATGATGGTGGTGGTGGCTATCATGGGAGTGGTAATGATAGCCGCGCCAAAAACATTCACCAAGGTTTTCCAGTTCGTGCAGCTGATGACGGCCCGCGTGGAGATACAGAAAAACGCCCGCGGGGCGCTGGCCAATATCAACAGGGACCTGCGCCAGGCGCAGGCTGCCAGCCTTGTCATAGACTCGGTTTCAGGACAGCCGCCGCATTCCCGCATAACCTTTATAAAGTACAATTCAGCCGGCGCCCTGGAGACTATGTCTTACTACCAGCAGGGCACCCAGCTCTTCCAGGCCCGGGGCGGCGTCAGCGGCAAGATGATAGCCAACAACCTGCGCTATATCGCCTTCACCTACCCCCGCACCGACGACGGCACCATACTCTCTATCTCCTTAACCTTTGAAAAAGCCACCTATGAGGGCGGCACCAAGGCCCTGCAGATGGCCGTGGAAAAAGTGAGGATAATGAACTAGCAGGAAAGGATGAAGGCTGAGGGATGAAGGGTGGAAACGGCGGGGAGTGGGAAGGTTGAAAAAATAATGAAAAGAATAGAAAATTCGGGCGGGAAAGTGCTTTCGGCTTTGGTCCGCCGCCCTTTATCCTTTATCCTTTATCCTTTATCCTTTGCCTCCCGGCCGGGCCAGATGGCCATGACCATGGTCATCGTCATAATGCTTTTCCTTCTGCTGATGTTCCCTGTTATGAACATGTTCGTGCAGAACGAGGGCAAGTGGTCGGTAAAGGAGAAAAAAGCCACGGCGGCTTTCCACATGGCCGAGGCCGGGGTGGACAGGGCGCGCTGGAAGCTGCTTGAGAATGACGATATGTGGACGATCACTTCAACCGGCACGCTAGCCGGCTACCATTTCGACAAGGTTTATACCGCCGAGGACGGCGGCACCTACGCTATAAACATCACTTCTCACCCTACAGACCCCGACAAGCGCATAGTGGAATCGGTGGGGAGGGATAAAACCCGCGCCCAGGCCCGCCGCATAAAGCAGGTGCTGCTTAACGGCAACGCCGCCGACTTCGCCACCCGGGCCTCCAACCTGGTATCCAATACCGGGGGCAACGACCATATAGAGTGGGGGTCGGTAGTGTCCGGCAACTCCATCGATGCCACCGCCCGCACCTTCCCCCGGTATTACAGCGCCGGGCATGTAACGCCGCAGGACGGCGGCTCTACCACCTCCAATACGGACAATGTTTACTGGTGGTCTTATTACGCCATCCCGCCGCTGCCGAATATCAAATTTTCCTCTTACCTGGCCTCGGCCACGGCCAGCGGCGCGGCCCCGACTGGCTGCGGCAACGCCAAAGCTTCCACCTATTACAGGGTCGGGAATGCGACTTTCTCCGGCTGCAACGATATCACCAATAAAACCTACTACATAACCGGGGACGCCACTTTCAGCGCCGGCTCTTCGCAATTCATCAGGGGCACCGTTATCGTCCTCGGGGATCTGGCTTTCGGGGGCGCCGCCGGCGCCGCCGGCAAATATGCCGCCCGCCTGCCGTCCGAGGCGTGGAAGGAATATGGGAATAACTGGGCGCATTACCTGACCTTCGACCCTGTGGTTAGCGGGGCCCCGGCCACTTACGCGGCGGCTTTGAGCTCCAACTACCTGGCCGCCAATAAAACCTACACCTTGGACAATGTGATCATACACGGTTTTATTTATACCGGGGGGGACCAGGGCCTTGTGGGCGGCGGCAACTGCAATATCAACGGCGTGCTGATGAGCGCCCATGACGCCACCATGGGCACTTCCACCATGGGCATTTATTACGACGACCAGGTGGCGACCGGCATACTGCTGCAGGGGGTTGACATAGTCTCCGACTCCTGGTACGAGGTCCCGCCCGTATGGCCGGCCGGCCTGTGAGCGGTCTCCGGCAATGATCAGCCTGGCCGGGCTGCGCGCTATCCTCGGTGAGGACCCCCTTTATCGCTGTTTTTCCCGCAGGAGCAGGCTTTTCTGGCTCAAAACGCTTTTTTTTATTTCCGGCGCCGGGGGGCTGGTCTTCGAAGTCCTTTTAACCCGGCTCTATTCCAATATAGCCGGTTCGACCGCCGCGGCCATGACCGCCGTTTTTGCCGCGTTCATACTGGCGCTAGCCCTCGGTTCCTGGCTGGGAAGCCTGCTTTTGCCTTTCCTCCGCAGACCCCTCCTGACCCTTTCCGCCGTTAACCTTTCCGCCGGGCTATTCGGGCGCCTGGCGGTCTGGGCGCTTCTCCGGCATGGCGACACGGTGACCTCCGCGCAGGCCCTTGCGCTTATCCTGCTGGCGGCCGTCCCGATGGGGATAGGTTTCCCCGTTATCGTCGGCGCTTTGAAAGAGGGGAAGAAAGCGGGGGACGAGGCGGCCGCTTTGTACGCGGTAAATACGGCCGGCGGGGCCGTCGGGGCGCTCGCCTGCGGTTTTGCGCTGCTCTGGCTGTTCGGTGTTTCCGGGACCGCCGACCTGGCGCTGTTCATGTACGCAGCGGCGGCCTTGCTGGGGTTTGCTGTGTCCGGAGCCGGGGACATCCCCCAAAACGGCGGGCTGCCGCCTGAGAAAAGTCTGCCGTTTCCGGCCGCGCCCTTCCTGGCCCTGGCCTTTCTGTCCGGTGCGCTGTCGCTGTGCTATGAGCTGCTCTGGGGAAGGGTAGCCAAATTTTACCTGGGCGACCGGACTTTGGCCATTTCGCTGCTGCTGGCCATTTACCTGTCCTGCCTTGTCCTGGGCTGCTCTTTAGCCCGTTTCGCAGGCCGCCGCTGGGGCGGCAGGCCCCGCACTTTGGCCGCTGCGGAAAAAGTGCGGGGCAGGCGCGGCGCCCTCCTCATCGCCGCCTTCCTGCTTTCCATTTCCGCTTTCCTGCACCCGGCGGGCGCCGGGCTGGCGCATGCGATCGTCGGCGGCGCCCTGTTCCCGTCCTGGCTGCCGGGGAACAGCGGGGCGGGCAGGATCTCCCTCACCCTCCTGGCCATGGGGCCGGGCGTAGTGGCGCTTGGAGCCGTCTTCCCGGTCCTGCTCCAGGCCGCCGAGACTGAGAGCGGGCGGCCCGGCAGGCTTTCCGGCCTCCTGTTCGCGGCCAGTTCGCTCGGCGCCGCGCTCGGCGCGGTGTACGGCGGGCTGTGGCTGCCGGCAAGAATCGGCACCGCTTACGGCTTTGTCGCCGCCTCCGGCGTGGCGGTGCTGGCGGCGCTCGCCTGTTTCACCGCGCTGCTTGAAAATAGGCGGCTGGCTTCCGCGGCCGCCGCAAGCCTGGCGGCCCTGGCTTTAGGCTGGCAGCTCTCGCCTAAGAACTTCATCTTCCTCAAGCAGGGCGAAACCCTGCTTGACAGCAACGAGGATGAATACGGCATACAGGTCGCGGTGCGCGGTCCCGACGGGCTGAAGGTCCGCAATAACCGGCTCAGCCTGGTCAACCCGCTCGGGAACCCCGCTACCAGCTATGCGCAGAAAACCCCCGCGTACTTCTCCTGCCTGCTCGCCAGGCGCTGCGAGAGCGTGCTGAACATCGGCACCGGGTTCGGCCTTACGGCCGGGGCCTTCCTGCAGGCGGAGGGCGTCCGCGAGATGCGTACCATCGAGATCCTGCCGTTCTTTCTGCGCATCCAGCGCCTTTTCCAGGAATTCAATTCCGGCTACTACAATGACGATCGCGCGGAGCTCCTGGCCGGGGACGGCCGCCGCCTGCTGGCTGCGGAGGAGCGCACCTACGACGTGATCAGCGTGAACGTGCTCGACCCGTACCTGCCGGGTTCCTCTTCGCTTTATACCGTGGACTTCTGGCGGCTGGCAAAGTCCCGGCTAAACCCCGGCGGCGCGTACACCCAGCTCGTACACGGCAACGATATACTGCTGCTTTCCCGGGGGCTGCGCTCGGTGTTCTCCACCGTGCTGTATTTCCCCGCCTACGGCAAGGATTTCAACGTAGTGGCTTTCGCCGGGCCGCTGGAGGACGCGCCGGTCAGCCTGGAGCGGGCGGGCCCGCGTATGCTCGCGGAAATGAGGCGGCTCGGGATAAGCGACCCCCGCGCTTTTTTCAGCGAGGCTTTCCGGTATTCGCGCGAGTTCGAGAAAAAGCTTAATGAGGATAACGGCTTCGCGCCGCCTTACCTCCACTCCGACGACCGCCCCGTGCTGGAATACCGCTGGGCGCACGGGTCGCCTTCCCTGTCCATTTTCGACTCTCTCCAGGCCGACCGCTCATGAACCCCGTCAACCTGCTCCTGCTTTTATCCGTGCTCTCCGGCGCCGGCGGCGTCGCCTGCGAGGTCCTCTACCTGCGCCATCTGACCACCTTCCTGGGCGACATGTATTATGTCCACGCCGCGCTCGTGGCGGTTTTCCTGCTGGGCCTGGGCCTGGGCGCGTGGGTAGCGCACCGCTTCGCTTCCCGCCTTCATATTTTCGAGCTTGCCGCCGGCGCGTACGCTTTCTTTTTCCCGGCGCTGGCGCGGGCTTACGAGGCCTCGCCCCTTGCGGAGCTGCTTCCGCATCCCGGCGCGCAGGCCGTGCTGGCTTCCGCGCTGCTGCTAGCCGTTCCGGCGGTAGCGGCGGGGTTCGCCGTGCCGCTGTTCGCCGCCTACCTGGAGCGGCGGGGGGAGGGGGATTTCCCGCTGCATTCGGCGTACTCCCTCTATAATATAGGCGCCGCCGCCGGGCTGCTCCTCATGGAGTTTGCCGCCGTCCGTTATTTCGGCGTGATCGTGTCGCTGCGGCTGCTGGGCGCGCTGAGCCTGGCCTGCGGCCTGGCGCTCTGGCTGCGGCCCGACCTCCGCGAGGTAAAAAAAACTGAACTGCCGGATGCTCCCTCCCCTTTTCTCCGGCAGGGAACGGCCCTGTTCCTGGCCAGCCTGGGCGGGGCGCTGTTCTCGGCTTTTTTTCTCAAGGCCGGCTATTGTATATTCCTGCCCAGCCGCGAGAACTTCGCCGTCTGCACCGCGGCCACCCTGTTCTCCATTACGGCCGGGACCTGGCTGGTCCGCCGCCGGAACACGGGGTTCGCCGACTGCGCGCTGCTCTCGGCTTTCGGCATCGGCTTGATCTACGCCGCTTTCCCTTTGCTGGTGAAGGGCTATTACGGCCTCCTGGCCGGGGTGTCTACGGAAGCGGCCGCTGTAGCGCTTAAGCTCTTTTTCGCATTCCTGCTGGGCGGCCTGCCGGTAATCTGGTTCTGGGGAGCCATCCCGGCGCTGGCCGGCGCCTCGCCGCGCCTGGCGCGCGACAGCGGGCGGCTGCTGCTGGTGTCCGGCCTGGGCAACGCCGTCGGGCTCCTGCTCTACACTTTCGCCGTCCACCCGCTGTCCGGGCTTTTCACGGCTCCCGTCTTAGGCGCCGCCCTGCTGGTCTCCGCGGCCCTCGTCTACGAAGGGCCCGGGTTCGCCCGGCGGCGCCTGCCGACCCTGTGCGCTGCCGCCCTGCTGTGCTGGCGGGTTACCGGCCTGCCGCAGGGGTTGGTGTATGCGGCCAACACGCCGTATGAACCCGGCGCCACGCTGGTCCACTTCAAGTCCGCGTCCGACAATGTCACCTATGTCCGGGGCCGTATCAATTCGTCCATAATACACAACGGCGTGGGAGGGATACATTTCGGGACGAAGGATAACGCCAACATCTCCGAGACCGTCTACGGCGTGCTGCCCGCCCTGGCGGCCCCCAGGAGGGACAGGGCCCTCGTCCTCGGCCTGGGTACCGGCATAACGGCCGGAACGGTGGCTTCGCTGTTCGGGCATACCGATATCGTGGAGATCAACGGCGCCTGCCGCCCCCTGCTCCCTATAATTCCCGGCGCGAACCTCGACCTGGCCCGCAACCCCGGGGCCTCTATCTACCATGACGACGGGCGCAGGTTCCTGGCCCGGCCCCGCGCGCCGTACGACGCGATAGTCAGCACGCTGCCCCCGCCGGACTACGCGGCCGCGGCCAAACTGCACACGATGGAGTTCTACACCCTGGTGAAGCGCGCCCTCGCGCCGGACGGCGTCTACCTGCTCTGGTTCACCTACCTCGACATGTCGAACGCGGGGGTGGACACGATACTAGCCACCCTGTCCCGGAATTTCCGGCATTGCGGGCTGGCGCTCGCCCGCGCGAACTATTATGTGCTCGTCTGTTCCGATTCCGAAGTGAAGCTGCGTTCCGCCGCCGGAGCCTGGCTGCCGCCGGGGGTACAAAAAGCGGTAGAGACCGGCGCCAGCGGCGCGGACCCGTTCATGCATCTGAATAATATCCTGCTGACCGGCGATATCTTCCCGCGCCCGGACCTGGCGAAAGTGACGCCGAACACCGACGATCTCCCGCTGCTGGAATTCCAGGCGGTTGCCGCGCGGTACACGAAAGAGCCGCCGCCCGACCAGGTGGCCATAAACCCCGGGTCCTACAATATAAAACTGCGCGGCCCGGATGACCCCCGCTTCCTCGAGCAGGCCCTTGTCATTTTCTATACGCATACCGACTTATTCCAGCGTTCGGTCTGGCCGGTACTGGCGGGCAGGCCGGCCCTGACACTGCGGTTCCTGGACTGGCTGGAAGCGAGGTTCGGACGCAATTGGGGGTCGGACGATTGGCTGCAGCTGGCGTACTATGCCGCGCAGACGGGAGATCTCGGCCGCGCGCTGCGCTGCTGCGAGGTCGCCGTAAGCCGCGACCCTTTGAGCTTTAAAGCCGCGACGACGATGGCCCGGCTGTATGCCGCGCGCGGGGAACAGAAAAAAGCCGGGCTTTGGCGGGCAAGGGCGCGCGTGTTGGGAGGTTAAGGACGGCGCCGGCCCGGAAGGGGAAACAGGGAAATAGCAGGCAAAAAAAGATATCCGCCTTTCGGGTGTTAAAATGATTGACGCGGCAAGTTTATCATGATAAAATTCCCTTTGAAAAACAGTGGAAAGACCCTGGCCGCTTTCTCAGGCCGGGTGGGGCTTGAAATAGCCGGTTTCAGGTTAAGCCTGAAATCGGACGCGATAAGTATCATTTCAATTTTAAAGCACAGGTATAGTAAATTCGGGTCGGCGGTCGGCGCGGGCTTCAGGCTGGATGTTTCTGAGGCCCCCGGCAGGCAAAACCCGTTCAAGCCGGAGGTTTTGTTTGACGGACGCTCTCTGGAAATTAAGCGCGGGGATTTTGAGGCGGTTCTGGATATGCGTGCCGGGGCCGGAACACTGAAAGCCGCCCCCAATGAACAGTGCCTTGACGCTTTTTTACGTTCTTTTATAAGTTTTTTGCTCATCCGTTCCGGCGGCTTCATGCAGCATTCGGCCGGGCTGGTTAAGAACGGCAAAGCATACCTTTTTTTAGGCAAATCCGGCGCCGGCAAGTCCACCCTGGCGAAATTAGCGGCCCAGGGGCTTGCCCCGCACTTTGGCCGTCTTCGGAAAAAGTGCGGGGCCGAGGTAATAAGCGACGAAATAAACCTCGTCCGCTTTGAAAAGGGCCGCTTCAGGGTTTACGGCTCCCCTTTCTGGGGGGAGATGCGCGCCGATGGCAGGCAGGGCTCCTGGCCCCTGGGCGGGATCTACCTGCTTAACAAGGCGAAGCTCAACAAAGTGCGCGCCTGTACAAAGGGTGAAGCGCTTAAACTGCTGCTCCGCTGCCTGGTGAATTTTGATAAAAACCCGGGGACCTCGACTTTGATAATGGGGAATGCCGTCCAGTTGATCTCAAAAGCGAAGTTCGCCCGGTTGGAATTCTCAAAGGATAACGCTGATTTCCTGAGCCTTATTAGTTAGTGGGATTAGCCGCAAAGAAGCGCAAGATGCGCAAAGAGGATGCGGGGTTGACAGGGGAGCGCCGGGGGGTGTATACTATTAGCATACAAATGGCTACTTAAGTATACATATGGACACAAAGCATCTGCTGGAGGATTTTCTGGGGCAGAAGTCAAAGGTGACTATTCTCCGCATCCTTTACCGCGGGACGGAATTCACGGGCAGGGAAATTGCCAGGAAGGCGGACTTGAGCCCCAGGGCCGCGCAGCAGGCCCTGCAGGAACTCTATGCCGCGGGCATCGTCCACAGGAAGACCGCGGGGGCTTCATATTTATTCTCGCTCAACAGAACGCGTTATGTGGTTAAAAATATGCTGTCTCCCCTTTTCGAAAGCGAGGGGGGGCTGTTTGGCGCGATGATAGAGGAGCTGCGCAAGGCGCTGCCGAATAAAGGCGTCGTGTCCCTGATCGTCTTCGGCAGTGTGGCGCGCGGGGAAGGCAGACAGGGCAGCGACCTGGATATTATGCTCGTGCTTGAGGATTCCCTCGATGTCCGGAAGATCACCGCTGGCATACAGGATAAAAGCGGGGAATTTCTGGCCAAATTCGGAATGATGCTTTCCCCGCATGTTATTCGTCGCCGGGACTTTGTCGCCAGGTTCGATAAAAAAGATAAATTGATCCAAAATGTGATCAAGGAAGGCCGCGTAATTTCCGGTAAATATTTTGAGGAGCTGCTGGCCCATGAGCCCTAAAAAACACCGCACCAGGCATGTGAGCGAAGCCGAGGCAAAATCCTATCTGAAGAAGGCTGAGGAATTCTACCAGACCATGCTGGAGTCCTGCAGACAAAGACGGTGGAATTCGGCGGGCCTGGCGGGAGTCCACTGCGCTATATCCGCTACCGACGCGGCGCTGGGATTTAAAGCCAAGGTGCGCTCAGCCGGAGAAAGCCACTATGAGGCGGTAGAGCTGCTGTGTATTCACATAAAGCACGAGAAGGTCAGCGTACAGTCCGCCCGGCTTACCCGTATCCTTGGGCAAAAGAGCATAGTGGAATATGATTCCAGGGAATTTACCGAACGGGAAGCGTCGGACATCACAAAAGATGTTGGCCGTTACCTTGATTGGGTAAAAACGCTGTTTCAATGAAAAAAGCCCGCTGACTTTTCGGATAAATACTAATGAAGACCAATATTAAAAAGGACCTGGCTTACCGGCGCATTGCCGGGGAAATGTTCATAGTGGACGCCTCCCGGGCCGAGTTGCACGAGCTGAACAGCCCCGCCGCCCTTATCTGGGAAGGCCTTGCCTCCGGTAAAAAGGAAAGCGCCCTGGTCTCGGCAATTACGGCCGAATTCGAAGTGGACGAAGAAACCGCCCGCGCGGATATGAACAGCTTTATTGCCGAGCTTTTGAAAGCCGGCCTGCTTGCTAAAAAGACCTGACGGGGGAGTGATCTATGAAAAAAAAGAAGACATACGAAAAACCTAAAATAAAGACCGAAAAGGTCTTTGAGACCGCCGCGCTGGCCTGCGGCAAGTGCCAGACCGGGCCCATCAGCCAGCTGGCCTGTAAGACGCTTAAAAAATTTTCCTGAATATGCCCGCCGCTTTCCGTCTTGAGGGGTCAAGCATGCTCCCGGTATTTAAACCCGGCGAGATTGCCCTCGTGCATCCCCTCATCCCTCATCCCTCATCCCTTATCCTTTCCCCAGGCGATTGCGCTGTATACGATCTTGAGGGCCGCATATTGCTTCACCGGGTGGTAAAAACCGGGCCGGAAGGCGCCTGGCTGGCGGATGACGCCGGCCGCCTGGAACCCCACCTGGTGCCATGGGAAAATATCCGCGGCAAAGTCCTGAGCCGAAACCCCCTTGCCGGCGGCCTTTGCGGCTATATCTACTCAAAGATCCGCCGCTCGCTTGCTCTGTTGTTCGTGTAATTCGCACCCCATTCGGGAAATCCGGATATGAAATTCGCAATTGCGGCTAAACTGAACACGCTTACGCTTGAGCGGAATATCCCGGCGGCGGTCACTATTGAGCTCACGCGCCGCTGCCCCCTCGCCTGCCTGCATTGTTACCTGCCGGAGACCCGCGGCCGCGCCCCCGCCGGCCTTGAACTGACAACCGCCCAATGGAAGAATATCCTCGCGCAGCTGGCGGGAGCCGGCGCGCTTTACCTGGTTTATACCGGGGGGGAACCCCTGCTGCGTCCCGACCTGGCCGAGCTCTGCCGCCACGCAAAAAAGCTCAACTTCGACGTCCGTGTTTTTTCCACTGGCCTGGGGCTGACACCCGGACTTGCCGCTGAATTTAAGAAAGCCGGGGTTTCCGCCTTTGAGCTCAGTTTTTATGGTAAACCCGCCCTGCATGATTCCGTTACCGGCGTGAAAAATTCTTCTAAACACACCCTTGCGGCGGCCCGCCTGCTTAAGGCGGCCGGCATAAAAGTGAAATTTAAAACCCCGCTGATGAAAAAAAACCTGGGCCAGGCCGGCTGGCTCAGGAAACTCGCTGAAACAGAAGGCTTTGATATCTCTTTCGACCCGACTATAACCTCAACCAACGACGGCAACGCCTCCGCCCTCCCCCTGCGCCTCTCCGGCCCGCAGCTGTCAAAAGCAGTAAAACTTCTCTCCGCGCCTCTTAATCCCCGCTCCCCGATTCCCGACAAGCACAGTCTCGCTGCGCTCGACCCCCGACTCTCGACTCCCGACTCCCCGACCCTGGATTTTCTATGCGGCGCCGGCCGCAATGTCTGCGCTGTCGGCCCGGAGGGCGGGCTTTATTCCTGCCTGCAGGTTCCGGTAAAACTGGGGGATCTGACCAGGCAAAGCTTCTCCGACATCTGGAAAAACTCGGCCTGGCTTAAAAAATGGCGCAGCGCAGGAATGCGGGACCTTAAAGGCTGCGCCTCCTGCGCGGATATAGACTTCTGCAGCCGCTGTCCCGGCTTGAGCCTTATTGAGGAAGGAAACCTGTTCGCTCCCAATAAACCGGCCTGTGAAATGGCGAAAATAATGAGCCAGATTTATGTATCCAAGAGTCGCGAGATTACCCCTTGACTATGGAAATACGCCTGCTATACTATAGATATCAACAAGCGGCAGGCTAGTATAGTGCCGCCTTTTTTCTGGGGAGCCATTGGATAAGAAGTGTCCAATGGCTGGCGAATACAGATATTTTTATGAAGATGAACCGCACCTTAGCTTATGGCCTGGCCTGCCTGCATTACCTCGGGCAGAACAATGGCGGCGCCTGGAACCAAGTAGGGCAGATCTCCAAATTCCAGGGCCTGCCTGCGGCCTACTGCAACAAGGTGCTGCAGGCGCTGGTGCACGCGGGTTTCGTGGAATCTCAGAAAGGCAAAGGCTACCGCCTGAACAAAGAACTGGACGATATCAGCGTCTGGGAACTGATGGAGTCCTTCACTTTCAACGGCGCGCCCAAAGCCGACCGGAAACAGATCTCCATAAAGCTGTACGAAACCCTGCGCGAAGAGGTGAACCACTGGCTGGTGGGCCTCAGCGTGCAGGATATCATCGAGATGATGAAAGAGGAAGAGCGGCATAAGGACGGGGAAAAGAAAAAAGCGCCGAGGCCGACAAGCGGCGGCGGCGCGGCGGAAGAGTAGAGGAAAAAGTTTATGTTATTCGGGAACGCTGAGGAAAAGGGAGGCGCGAAACGCGGATCTGTTCCGCGCGGCCTTTCTTTTGCCCGGCGCCTCCTTTTCCTGGCTTTCCTGCTTTACCCTCTGTCCTTCGTTTCCGCGGAAACCCGCATAAAGACCGTCGAGTACAATTTTGGCGGACGTTACGGCGCGGACGTCAACTCCGGTACACAGTTAAATTTTCCCACCAGGACGGTCAAACTTCCCGAGAACGGCAAGGCCATAAAAAGCGCCTGGCTCGAATTCGAGGGCCTTACGGCCGCCTCCGACACTAACCCGATAGAGATCTATTTCAACGCCGGGGCCACCGCTTCCACCATACGGCTGCAGAGCGCCCAATATACCGACTCCACGGTGGAATCCATAAGGCTTTTCGCCAGGACCGACGTCACGGCCGTGGTGCAGGCGGAATTGGCCCAACTTGCGGCCGGCAGGCAGTTCACGGCCGGCGTGACCATAACCGGCCCCGCCTCCAACTCGCATTCCATGAAGCTCTACGTCACCTACGAGTATGACGACCAGTCGCCCACGCAGGTGAAGACGGTCCGCTTCCCGCTCTATTCCGATTACGCTTCGGGTATTGCCGCTTTCACCGGCCAACAGGCCGCCGGCACCGCGCTCATGCAGTATAACGCGGAGATAGCCGACTCCGGGGTTTCCATACAGCAGCAGTGGTTCGAGCTGCGCGGCTATCACCAGAACGGCACGAACGACGGCACGCTGGGCTGCCAGATAGGCACCGGGGCGGCCGAGCCTTCCATGAACCTGGATGACGGCCTCGGGGATTCCTATTCTTTCCTCTACCTCTCCTCCTCCGATCAGCCCGACGGCTTCCTGGCCAATACCCTGCAGACGCTGAACGTGCCCATAGGCGTGGCCCCGGTGAACCTGCTGTCCGGCGAGGTAGTGCTGACCTATGAGTTCTCAAGGGACTCCGCCTCGAAGACCCAGACCGCGCGTTATTTCCTGGGCCAGGGCACGCTGGCCAATTCAACCACCAACTTCGCCATTCCCCTGTACCTGCGGGAAGAGGGCGTAACCCTGCGCCGGGTCTACGCCAGGGTGGCCGGCAGCTTTGATTCGGCTACAGGCGACCAGCTGCCCGTGGCCTCCTCGATAGGCGGTTCCGACGTGCCGCTAAGGAACTACGCCATACAAACCACGGCCTCCCAGATCTCCGGCTTCCAGTTCTTCCACGACTTCACCCCGGCCATGGCCGGCTGGACCAATGGCGAGGTCGTGCGCGCCACTGTTACCGCGGTCACCAATGCCGGCGGCGCCACCGGCGCGCCCGGCATGGAACTGATAGTCACCTACGACTACACCAACGACGCCGCGCATACCTCCAGCTACGAGGTGCTGGCCGGCAGCGACGTCACCTCGGCCCTGGACGGGACCTATGCTTCCGTTTTCGGCCTTTATTATCCTGAGGTCAACGGCTCCAAGGTGATGCGTTCGGCCTGGCTGTACGCGGATATCATACAGAATGACAATATCGGGGATTTCACCACCACCATAGATTTTGACGGGAACTCGGCCCAGACGGCCGCGGTCAGGAGCATAACTGAAACAACGTATATGAACCGTTTCTACGCAAATACCGCCCAGGCCTCGGCTTTCCCGGCTTTCATTACCGCGAATTATTCGGTCAGTTCCGGCCGCGGCACCCTGGGCGGGGCCGCCAGGGTGAATTACGGCTTTACGCCGGTGCCCAAGCTGGTCACCGGCCTGCAGCAATACGCCAACGGCTCGGCCCTGACGGCCGGAACTTATACCAACGCGCGTTCCATCTCCCTGGAAGGCGTTGTGGCCAGCTCCATGAGCGCGGATAACCTCTACTTCGTGCTGGAACTGAAGCCTTCCGCCTCCTCTTTCGACGGGCTCGGCCTCGCCACGGGCACGCTCAATTCCTATTCCGGCACGCCGCTCACCGTCAGCCTGAGTTCGGCGGGTCTGACTTCGGGTACAGTCTATAAATGGAGGGTCAGGACTTTGGGCGACGGCGGTCCCGGCGGCTGGACCGCTTTCACTTCTCCTTCCTTCGCCGTGGATTATTCCAGCCCTCCCGCCCCGGCTATGGCCGCCATCGCCCCGGCCCATAACGCCAACCTTAGTATAACGGCCTTCCCTCTGTCCTGGGAAGCCGTGGCCGATATAGACGGTTCCGGCCTGAAGAACTACGAATTGCAGGTGGCCACTTCCGCCGACTATGGCACGCTTTCTTTCAGTTCCGCGCCCCTGGGCGCTTTGGTTCAGGTCTCCGGCCTGACGCAGAAATACTACTACTGGCGCGTCCGGGCGCTGGACAATGCCGGGAATACCGGGAACTGGTCCGCCGAAAAGAATTTCCGGGTGGACCTTTCCACCCCGACGGCCACCTCCAACATAGGGACGGGGGACCAGGCCTGGCGCAAAGCCAATGACGGCGTTTACGACGTGGACTTCGCCGACCTGGGCGAGTCGCTGATTAAGCAGGTGGAGGTCAAGGTCACCTCTGGCGCGGCGCAGACCGGGACTATTTTCGCTGATTGGACGCTGGCCCTGGCCGCCGTGAACGCCGATTCCTATTCCGGCGACTGGACCCTGCCGGCCGGGGTCTGGAACCTGATGCAGAGCTGGACCACCAACTATGTTTCGGTGCGGGTGGTGGACTATTCCTCGCAGACCTACACTCTCGCTGACGCCTTCAAGGTGTTCAAAGATACCGTGACTCCCTCTTACGTCAACGGCGAGGCGGGCGGCGATAATACCTGGCGCAAGGCGGGCCGTAACTATAACGTGGACTTCGCCGACCCGTATTCCAAACTGGCCGGCGCCAAGTACGAGGCCTGGACCGGGGCCGCCAGGACCGGGACGCAGAAGAAGGCCTTGACCGCCATCCCCTCCGTTTCCGGCGCTTCTTTCGGGACGGACTGGTCTGTGGACTTCGCCTCCCTGGAGGACAGCGCGGCCAACTTTATCTCGGTGGAGTTCTATGACGTGGCCGGCAATACCACCACCATAACCGACGCCTTCTATATCAGGAAGGACACCACGCCGCCGTCCAATATCAACGGCGAGGCCGGCGGGGATACCGCCTGGCGCAAGGCTGGCCGGAATTACAACGTGGACTTCGCCGACGCGGGCTCGGGGCTGAACGGGGCCAAGTACGCCGCGCGCACCGGGGCCAATTATACCGGCACGCTCAAGGTCGCCTCCACCACCATAGCCGGGGTCACCGGTGCTTCTTTCAATGCCGACTGGAGCGTGGACTTCGCCTCGCTGGAGGACAGCGCGGCCAACTACGTTTCGATAGAACTGTACGACGTGGCGGGCAACACCGCGACCATCACCGACGCCTTCTACGTCAGGAAAGATACCACCCCGCCGTCCAATGTCAACGGCGAGTCGGGCGGCGATAATACCTGGCGCAAGGCGGGGCGCAATTACAACGTGGACTTCGCGGACGCGGGCTCGGGGCTGAACGGGGCCAAGTACGCCGCGCGCACCGGTCCCAATTACACGGGCGCGCTCAAGGTAGCTTCCACCACGATAGGGGGGGTTGCCGGTGCTTCCTTCAACAGCGACTGGAGCGTGGACTTCGACTCGCTGGAGGACAGCGCGGCCAACTACGTGTCCATAGAGCTGTACGACGTGGCGGGCAACACCGCGACCATCACCGACGCTTTCTACGTTAAAAAGGATACCACCCCGCCGTCCAACATCAACGGCGAGACCGGCGGGGACGCCGCCTGGCGCAAAGCGGGCAGGAATTATAACGTGGACTTCGCCGACGCGGGCTCGGGGCTGAACGGGGCCAAGTACGCGGCTCGCACCGGGCCCAATTTTACCGGCTCGCTCAAGGTAGCTTCCACTACGATAGCGGGGGTCGCCGGCGCTTCCTTCAACAGCGACTGGAGCGTGGACTTCACTTCGCTGGAGGACAGCGCGGCCAACTACGTTTCTATAGAGCTGTACGACGTGGCCGGCAATACCGCGACCATCACCGACGCTTTCTACGTTAAAAAGGATACCACCCCGCCGTCCAACGTAAACGGCGAAGCCGGCGGGGATAATACCTGGCGCAGGACCAGCCGTAATTACAGCGTGGATTTCAGTGACGGCGGCTCGCTCCTGGCCGGGGCGGCCTACGAGGCCTGGACCGGGGGCGGGAAGACCGGGACCCAGAAAAAAGCCCTGACGGCCATTCCCGGGGTTTCCGGCGCTTCCTTCAACACCGACTGGGCGGCTGATTTCGACGCGCTGGCCGACGAGGTACTGAACTATCTGTCGGTGGAGGTCTACGACGTGGCCGGCAACACCTCCACCATCACCGACGCCTTTATAGTCAGGAAGGACACCACCGCCCCGCGCCTGGCCGACGGCCAGAGCGGGGACGATATCTGGCGCAACGAGCCCGGCACAGTCTACAACGTGGGCTTCACCGACCCCGTGCTGCTCGACCACGCCCAGTATTCAGTCTGGTCCGCGCCGGGCAGGACGGGGACGCTCAGGAAGGATTGGACCTACATAAACGGCTCGCCCATTAATTCGTCCAATTACGACACGGACTGGGCGGTGGATTTCTCGGCCCTGGCCGAAGGACAGACCACGAACTATATCTCGGTGCGGGCCTGGGACGTGGCCGGCAGCACCGCGGTATTCGACGACGTGTTCTACGCCCAGAAGGACGTCTCTCTGCCCTATATAACCGACAGCCAGGGCGGCGACGACGCCTGGCGCAGTTCTTCCGGGACGCTTTACGGAGTGGCCTTCGGCGACGCGGGCGGCTCTCTGCTGAACAGCGCCGAGTACAAGATCACCACCGGCGCCGGCCAGGGCGGCACTCTGGTGCTGGACTGGACTGCGCTGGCCGCCGGCATTGGCGCGGCCTCCTACCCGGGGCCATGGGCGCTGCCGCAGGCGGCCTGGAACGGCCTGCCGGCAGGGTTATCTTACATTTCTGTGAGGGTTACGGACTATGCCGGCAACAGCCAGGCCCAGTCCGACGTGTTCTACGTCAAAAAAGACACCCAGGCGCCCTCCGCGACCGACCTGCAGTCCGGCGACTCCGCCTGGCGCAAGACGGGCTCCGCCGTCTACGACGTGGATTTCGCCGACGCCGGGGGCTCGCTGCTGCAGAAAGTCCAGGTGAAGATAACGACCGGACCCTCCCAGACCGGGACCCTGGTGACGGACTGGACGGACAACCTGACGAATATCGACGCCTCCTCCTATTCCGATCCCTGGTCGCTGGCCGCCGGCCTCTTCGACCTGCTGCAGTCCGGCACCAACTATGTCAGCGTGCGCGTCTTCGACTATGCCGGTTCCTCCTCCGCGCTGACGGACGTCTTCTACGTGAAAAAGGACACCTCGGCCCCGACGGTAACCGACGGGCAGGGTGGGGACGATAGCTGGCGCAGGTTCGGCGGCACGGTCTACAACGTGGATTTCGCCGACCCCGGGGCCGGGCTTTCCGGCGCCAAATACGAGGCTTGGACGGGCCCGGGCAGGACCGGGACGCAGAAGATAGCGCTTACAGCCATCCCTTCGGTGACCGGGCCGCTCTTTGCCGATAACTGGGCGGTCGATTTCGCGCTGCTGGAGCAGGGGACCAATTACATCTCGGTGGAGGCCTACGACGCCCTGGCTTCCACGGCGACTTCCGCCGACGTCTTTTACGTCAAGAAGGACAATGCCGCTCCGGTCATCACCGACAGCCAGGCCGGCGACGGTACCTGGCGTAACGCCGCCGGGACGGTTTATAATGTGGACTTCCAGGACCTCAACTCCAAACTGGCGACTGCGCAGTACCGGATAACTTCCGTGACGGGCCAGGGAGGGACGGTGATAAAGGACTGGGCCGATATTTTTACCGCCCAGGAACTCTCTTCCTATGCGGCCGACTGGCAGGTGGCTTTTGCCGACCTGACCAGCGGAGTCACCGGCTATGTCTCGGTAAGGGCTTACGACACGGGCGGCAATCTTTCCCAGGTCAGCGACGTTTTTTATGTTTTAAAAGACACAATTGCTCCTTACATAGCGATAAGCACTCCGCCGGGCGGCTATGGCGCTTATGAAAATGACCCGGGAGGTGTTTTTAACGTGGATATCTTCGATGAGGGCGGCTCACAGTTAAGTTATTTGCAATACAGTATTTCTTCAGGTTCCGCTTTTTCCGGAACTCTTGTGAAAGAGTGGTCAAATTTCGCTTTAAATGTCGGCGCGACTTATTATATGCAGAATTGGGGAGTGGATTTTAACGCCCTGTTAAAAGATCCCGCCACAAATTATGTTTCGCTAAGAGGCTATGATACGGCCGGGAATATTATAGTTTCAACCGATGTTTTTAAAATTTTCAGGTCATCTTCAGCCGCTCCTAACCTGGTTGACAATCAAGCCGGCGACGATATTTGGAGAAATTCATCCGGAACTTATTACAATGTGGATTTCACGACAAGCTCCGGCTTCGCTCTTGATTGGTTCGAGGCGGCAGCTTATTCAGAACTTGGCAGATTGGGGGATCTGCTCATAAACTGGACTACGGTCCGGACAAATCTGGGGAGCAGCCCTTATGCCGATGATTGGCCCCTGCCGGAGAGCTTCTTTAACGGCATGAGAGAGGGTGTTAATTATATTTCAGTCAGGGTTTATGATTCATCTTCTCCCGCAAATGTAAGCAATGTAAAGGATGTCTTTTATGTCAGAAAAGACACGTCACCGCCCTCAGTTCCGGTCCTTCTAAGCCCAGTCGATAATGCCGGCTTGAATTACGCGGGGGTAATGTTCGACTGGGCCGATTCGAACGGCTTACAGTCCGGAACTTCAAATTACGAATTAATACTGGCCACCTCTTCCGATTTTACGACTATAACGGCGAGCTCAAGCCCCGTTGTTTCGCAGGCGTACGTTCCGGGACTGGCGCAGAACCCGTATTATTGGAAGCTACGGGCCAAAGACCATGCCGGGAATTTCTCCGCCTTCGCCTCTACCTATACCTTTCTTGTCGACCTGGCCACCCCGACGATAACCGGCCTGCAGGCCGACGCCACCCATTATCTGACGGCGAACACCGGGCTCTATAACGTCAATTTCGACGACCTGGGCGGCTCGCTGCTGGACAAGGCCCAGGTCCGGGTTACTTCCGGCCCGGCCCAGACCGGCACGCTGCTGGTGGACTGGACAGACGCCGTGACCGGAATGAATTCCCTTTCCTATAGCACGGATTGGGCCCTGCCGGCCTCGGCTTGGAACGCCCTGCCTTCCGGCCCCACCGGCTATGTCTCGGTGAAGGTCTATGACCGGGCGGGCAATTCTTTCGTCCAGAGCGATGTCTTTACCGTCTGGAAGGATACGGCGCCGCCTTATGTTTCCGACAACCAGGCCGGAGACGACAACTGGCGCGGCTCCGATCCCGGCGCTATCTACAACGTGGATTTTTACGACCTGGAATCCCTCCTGACCACGGCCCAGTACCGGCTGTATTCCGGTGCGGGGCAGACCGGCGCGCTGCTCAAGGACTGGACGACCATAGTTTATCTGCCCGGCGGGACCACCCAGTATTCTTCCGCCTGGGGGGTGGATTTTGGCGCGGCGCTGGAAGGGATGACTTATGTAAGCGTCAGCCTTTCCGACAGGGCCGGGCTGACCTCCCAGGCCGGGGACCTGTTCTACGTGAGGAAAGACACCTCCGCCCCGGTCATAACCGACGGCCAAGCCGGGGATGGCTCCTGGCGCAGTACTCCGGGTACGGTCTATAATGTGGATTTCGGAGACCTCTCCTCCGGTCTCACCACGGTGCAGTATAAGGTTACGCGTGAAACAGGGGAAACCGGGACGCTGGTCAAGGACTGGACGAACATAGTCCCGGACCTGGCGGGCCAGACTTCATACGCGGCCGACTGGACGCTGGATTTCTCCGCTTTGCTCGAGACCGTCACCAATTACGTTTCTGTAAGGGCCTATGACCAGCTCGGCCTCGGTACCACCGTCCAGGACGTCTTTTATGTCCGCAAGGACGTTACCCTGCCCGCTATAACAGACGACCAGCTGGGTGACGACGCCTGGCGCAACGCCGACACCGCTTCCTACAGCGTGAGCTTTGCCGACGCCGGCGGCTCGCTGCTCGACAGGGCGCAGGTGAAGATAACCTCCGGCCCGGCGCAGACGGGGACCCTCATAGCGGACTGGACCGACCGGATAACGGACATTGAAGCTGCCACCTACGCTGCCCCGTGGCAGCTCGGCGCGGCTCTCTGGAACCAGCTGCCGGAAGGTAAGAGCTACGTTTCCGTGCGCGCTTACGACAACGCCGCCAACCCCCGCACGGTCACTGACGCCTTCCATGTCAGGAAGGACGCCACGGTGCCGGTGATAAACGACGTCCAGAGCGGAGACGACTCCTGGCGCAACACCAACAGCGCCTCCTACGCCCTTTCCTTCTCCGACACCGGCGGCTCGCTGTTGGCCTCGGCCGAGGTGAAGATCACCACCGGTCCCGCCCAGACCGGTACCCTGATAGCCGACTGGACTCCTGTGGCCTCGGCCATCGATTCCTCTTCCTATCCGGGTCCCTGGTCCCTGACCGCCGGGCTCTGGGACCTGCTGGCCGCGGGGACGAATTACGTTTCTGTGCGTGTTTCCGACAATGCCGGCTCCGCCGCCTCGCTCGCCGACGCTTTCTACGTGCGCAAGGATACGCAGGCCCCGGCTATCAACGACACCCAGGGCGGCGACTCGGTCTGGCGCAACTCCAACGCCGGTTCCTATGCCGTCGGCTTCACAGACCCCGGCGGCTCGCTGCTCTCCAAGTTCCAGGTCCGCGCCTCCACGGTAGCCGGCGGGGCGGGGCCCTTCTCCCCGGACTGGACAGACAATGTCACGGCCATCAACGCCGCCTCCTATCCCGGGCCCTGGACGCTCGTTTCCGGGGTCTGGACCCTGCTCCAGCCTGGCACCAACTACATCTCCATAAGGGCCTACGACAACGCCGGCTCGCCGGCCGTGCTGGCCGACGCCTTCAATGTCCTGAAAGACACGCAGACCCCGTCGGGCAGCGCCGTTCCGCCCGCCTATGCCGGCGCTCTGGCTTTCAATGTCGCCTGGTCGGCTTCGGATTCCGGCCCCTCCGGAGTGAATTACGCCAGACTGTATTACACCCTGGACACGGTCTCGCCGTATACCTGGACGCAGTTCGGCTCCACTTTCAATTCCAGCCCCATAGCCTTCACCGCTCCCTCGGGCGGCACCGCCGGTTTCAGGATAGTGGCTTACGACAGGGCCGGCAACTCCGATGAGGCGGACCCGCCGGCGGCCGAGACCGCGCCGGAGGCTTCCACCCTGGTGGACCTGGCCGCTCCGTCGGTCACGGACAACCAGGCCGGGGACGACGCCTGGCCCAACGCCGGCGGTACGTCGTATAACGTGGACTTTTCCGCCACCGGCGCCTCTGACCTAGACACGGCGCAGTACAAGGTCACCTCAGGGCCCAGCCAGACCGGGGACGTTCTCAAGGACTGGACCACCATAGCCGCGGGCATAGGCTCGCCTTCCTACACCGCCAACTGGCAGGTGGACTTCGCCGCGCTTAAGTCCAGCTTCAATTATGTTTCGGCGCGGGCCTGGACGGTGGCCGGGACCACGACTACGGCCAACGACGTTTTCTACGTCAAGAAGGATACCTCCCCGCCGGCGGCTTTAGATAACCAGGCCGGGGACGACGCCTGGCGCAGGGCGGCCGGGACGCTATACGACGTGGACTTCCAGGACCAGCTCTCGCTGCTGGCCAATGTGCAGTATTCGGCTTCCTCCGCGGAGGGCTCCGCTTCCGGGAACCTCGTGGCCTGGACGAACATAGCCTACGGTATCTCGGCGGAGAACTATACTACGGACTGGGAGGCGGACTTCGCCGCCCTGAACAGCGGAGGCACGAACTATATCTCGGTGCGGGCTTATGACCTGGCCGGCAATATGTCAGTAAGCACGGATATTTTTCACGTTCATAAAGACACCGTGCCCGCCGTCATAACCGACAACCAGGCCGGGGACGCTTCCTGGCGCACTTCGAATGCCGGCGTCTATAACGTGGACTTCGCCGACGCCGGCGGCTCGCTGCTCTCGGTCATACAGGTGAGGGCTTCCAGCGGCCCGGCGCAGACCGGCACGCTCGCCTTCGACTGGTCCGACCTGGCGACCGGAGTGAATTCCGCCTCCTACGCCGACAACTGGTCCCTACAGGCGGGCAATTGGAACCTCCTGCTGCCGGGCACGAACTATATTTCCGTGCGCGCCTGGGATACCGCCGGCACCACGGTCACGCTCAACGACGCCTTCTACGTGCTCAAGGACCAGGCCGGTCCCGGCATAACTGACAACCAGGGCGGCGACGACGCCTGGCGCGCTTACGCCGGAACCGTTTACAACGTGGACTTCGACGACCCCCTTTCCGGCCTGGCCTCCCTGCAGGCCAAGGTGCATTCCGAGCCCGGCGGGGCCGGCCTGCTGCTGGCCGACTGGACCCAGGTGACGGCCCTGGCCGGCGCGGCGCATGCCGCCGACTGGGCGCTGGTCCCTTCGCTCTTCTCCGCCATGGCCGAGGCGCAGAACTATGTGACTATCAGGGCCTATGACACGGCGGGCAACTACTCCACGCTGGCGGACGCCTTCTATGTCAGGAAGGACGCGACGGGGCCGGTCATAACGGACAACCAGGGCGGGGACGCGGTCTGGCGGTCCACTTACAACGGGGTTTCGTACAATGTGGACTTCGACGACACATTGTCGCTGGTCTCCAAGTTCCAGGTGCGGGCCTCCAGCGGCCAGGGTTTCACGGGCAACCAAGCCCTGGACTGGACCGACGATCTCACCGGCATCAACGCCTCCTCATATGCGGGCGACTGGGAGTTCGCGCCCGGAGTATGGGCTTTGCTGCTGCCCGGCACGAACTATATCTCCATACGCGCCTACGACGTGGCCGGGGCCACCTCCACGCTGGCCGACGCTTTCTATGTGCTCAAGGACACCGCCGCGCCGGCGGCCGTCTCCGACCTCGCCGCCGGTACCGGCTCGGAAGGAGAGGTTACGCTTTCCTGGACCGCCTCCGGCGACGACGCCTCCTCCGGCACGGCTCTGGCCTATATCGTTAAGCTCTCCTCCACCGGGGCCATCAACGCCGGCAATTTCGATTCGGCCGGGACCTACGCGCAGAGCTGGCAGCCGGCCGCTTCCGGCCTGCCGGAGAACGGCTCTCTCACCGGCCTGCAGGCTGATACCCTTTACTACGTTGCGATAAAGGTACAGGATAAAGCCGGCAATCTGTCGGCCATCTCCAATCTGCCTTCGGGTACGTCCGGGGCCGACGTCACCAATCCGGGAACCATCTCGCTGGGCGCCGCCACTGGGGCCTTTGAGGGCCAGGTGGACCTCTCCTGGACGGCTCCGGGCGACAACGGAGTGGCGATAGGCACGGCCACGGCCTACCTGGCGCGCTACCGCACCGACCAGGCCATCACCAGCCTGCCGCTGTGGGACGGCGCGCAGGTCTACGCGCAGAGCTGGCAGCCGTTGGGAGCCGGCGAGGCCGAGGTCAAGACCATAAGCGGGCTTACCCCCGGAACCGTTTACTACTGGGCCGTCAGGGCCGTGGACGAGGTAAATAATACCGGTTCGCTCTCCAACAGCCCGTCCGCCTCCGCGCAGAACGCCGGCGCCGTAGGCGGCATAATGCAGTTCGGCGTCAGTTCCAGCTATGACGTGCCGTATTTCCGGAAATGGGCCCCTCCTGCCTTCGGCTCCGCCCAGACCGGATTGGAGACCGCGGCCGCCGCCAACTCGCAGATCAGGCACGCGGTAGTGAAAGCCTCCAGGCTGCGCAATGAGAAGATCTCCGGCCTGCTTTCCTCCGACGGCGTGCTGCAGATACAGCGCTATGACGGCGTCACCGACGCCTGGACCAATGAATGGAGCGTAACGGAGATAGGCGCGACGAATTCCGCTTACCGCGGCTTCGATATAGCCTATGAACAGAATTCCGGCCGGGCTATGGTGCTGTACAGCGGCGTCACGGCCGGCCAGCTGAAATACAATATCTGGAACGGCGCCTCCTGGAGCGGGGCGGTGACGCTGACCAGCGGCACGGCCAACGCCTCGCTGTGGGTGAGGCTGGAGCCCAAACCCGGTTCCGACGAGCTGATGGCCGCCGTCCTCAAAGCTACCTCCCTTGAAATATACGCGATGCGCTGGACCTCCACTACCTGGAGGGACGGGACACAGATAGTGGCGAGCGCCGGCTCCTCGGCCAAGCAGAGGTACGATATCGCCTGGGAGAAGACTCTGGGGCGTTGCCTTGTGGTTTATGGCGGCGCTACCGGCAGGGCGGACACGAAAATATGGGACGGCTCTGCCTGGTCGGCATATACGGCCACTTACTTCTCTTTTGCCGGAGGGAACGGTGTTGCCCAGTGGATAAGGCTGGTTTCAGATCCGACTTCGGACCGTATCGGGGCTACGGCAGTGGACAGCGGCGCCGACTGGAACGCCGCCATCTGGGATAACGGCTGGACCTACGCCGCCACCGAGAACGGCGCCGTGGACAGCAATGCCAACCAGGCCCGCAGCATAGACGCGGCCTGGGAATCCCAGAGCGGGAAACTGGTGGTGGTCTCGGCGCACGGCACCGCCTCCGGCCTGCTCTACTCCAGCTGGACGGTAAGCGGCGGCTGGGGCACGACGCTGGCCGCGGCGCCTACCGTTACGGGCTGGTCCAACGCCGTGCGAAGCGCGGTGCTGGAATCCGATCCTAATACCAATTCGCTGATACTGACCGCCGCTTCCGGCAGCAACGACCTGCGCTCGGCCACCTGGAACGGCTCGGCCTTCTCCCTCTACGGCTCGGTCCATACGGCGGCCATCTCGGCCAACGCCTATATGCCTTTCGACTTCGCCCTGGACAGGCACGACACCTCCGCCCCCACGCTGGCCGATAACCAGGCAGGCGACGATACCTGGCGCAATTCCAATACGGGCTCTTACGACGTGGACGCCAACGACACCGGGGGTTCCCACCTGAAGGAGATACAGGTAAAGGTCTATACCGGCGCCGGTCAGACGGGCACGCTGGTCCTGGACTGGTCGGCGCAGGTCTCCACGGCCGTCGTGGATTCCTATACGGATAACTGGGCGCTGGCCGCCAGCACCTGGACGGCCCTGCGCGAGGGGGTCAACTACATCTCGGTGCGTTCCCTGGACGGCGCGCTCAATGCCACCGTCAATCCCGCTGTGGACGCTTTCTATGTCAAAAAGGACACCACAGCGCCTTCCGTTCCGTCGCTGTCCTCCCCTGCGGACAATGCGGCCGTCAATACTCAGCCTTTATTGGACTGGTCCGATTCTTCCGACGGCACTTCCGGAGTGGCCGGCTACACTCTGCAGGTCTCCACTTCCGACGATTTCACGACGCTGTCGTTCAGCGACTCGCCCTCCGTTTCCCAGGCTTCGGCTTCCGGCCTCGACAGCGGCAAGTACTACTGGCGCGCCAGGGCGCTGGACGCCGCCGGCAATTACTCGGTCTATTCCTCCACCTTCGCGGTCTTCGTGGACACCGCGCCGCCGGTAGTGACCGACGCGCAGGCGGGCGACGATACCTGGCGCAGGTCCTCCGGCACCGTCTACAATGTGGACTTCACGGACGCCGGCGGCTCCAGGCTCCAGAACGTGCGCTACGCGGTCTATTCCTCCACCGGCCGGCAAGGCGCCGAACTGGTTTCCTTTGCCTCCGGGCTGATAGCGGACTCCATAGGGGCCGATTCCTATCCGACGGACTGGAAGCTGTCGCAGGCGCACTGGGACCTGCTGCCGAACGGCACCAGCTATGTTTCGGCGCAGGCGGCGGACGCCGCCGGCAATACGGCTGTCCTCGAGGACGTCTTCTATATAAGGAAGGACGTGACGGCCCCCGGGGTAAGCGACAACCAGGCCGGGGACGACGCCTGGCGCAAGGACAGTGCCGCCGTTTATAACGTCGATTTCACCGACACCGGCGGCTCGCTGATAGACCGCATCCAGGTGAAAGTGACCACCGGCCCGGCGCAGACAGGGACGCTGATCTCCGACTGGACCAGCCTCGCCTCGGGCGTGAATTCCGCCTCTTATGCCTCCGACTGGAGCCTGGGCGCCTCTACCTTCACTCTTATGCAGTCCGGCACCAACTATGTCTCGGTGCGTGTCTTCGACTATGCCGGTTCCACCGCCACTCTTTCCGACGTCTTCTATGTAAGGAAAGACACCACCGCGCCTTCCGCGCCTTCCCTTGTTGCCCCGGCCGACGGCGGCTATTCCAACTCCGCCGGGCCGCTCTTCGACTGGAGCGATTCCGCCGACGCGCTCAGCGGGTTGTCCGGCTATGAGATATATATCGGCACCGACGAGTTCTTCTCCGTCTTCTCGGCCAGCGCCGCCGCTTCCTCCTCCCAGCATCAGGCAGCAGGCCTGGTCTCGGCCGCTTATTACTGGAAGGCCCGCGCCGCGGACAACGCCGGCAACTATTCGGCCTGGTCCTCGACCTACGCGCTGGTGCTGGACACCGCCCCGCCCACGATGGCCGACAACCAGGCCGGGGACGACGCCTGGCGCGGGAGCGATCCCGGCGCGGTGTACAATGTGGACTTCGCCGACGCCGGCGGCTCGCTGCTCGATACCGTGCAGTACTCGGCCTGGACCCAGCCGGGACTCGGCGGCAGCAACCTGGTGCCGTGGACCAATATAACCGCCCCGCCGGTGAACCTGGCCGCCTACGCCGCCGACTGGGCCGCTAATTTCGATCTGCTGGGTTCCGGCACCAGCTATATCTCGGTGCGGGCCGCGGACAGGGCCCAGGGCTCGGCAGAGACTCAGGACGTCTTCTATGTCAGGAAAGACGCTTCCCCGCCTTCCATTACGGACAACCAGGCCGGCGACGATGCCTGGCGCAATTCCAACGCGGGCGTCTATAACGTGGACTTCACCGACTCCGGCGGCTCGCGGCTGGACAAGTTCCAGCTGAAGATAACCACCGGCCCGTCGCAGACCGGCACGGTGCTGCTGGACTGGACCGACAAGGCAGGGGCCATCAACTCCGAGACCTATGCCGAAGACTGGACACTTTCCTTCGACCAGTGGACCCTGCTGGGACCGGGCACTTCCTATATTTCCGTGAAGGCTTTCGACGGGGCGCAGAACCAGGCGACTCTTTCCGACGCCTTCTATATTCGGAAGGACACCAGCGCGCCCTCCATAACCGACAACCAGGGCGGCGACGACGCGTGGCGAGGCTCCAACAGCGGGGCCTATAACGTGGATTTCGCCGATACCGGCGGCTCGAAGCTCGCCTATTTCCAGATAAAGGTAACGACCGGGGCAGCCCAGACCGGCACTCTGGTCTCGGACTGGCTGACAGTGCTCTCCGGCCTTAACGCCGCCTCCTACGACGCCGAGTGGGCCGTGCCCGAGGGCGTGTTCACGGCCATGCAGAGCGGCCTGAACTATGTCTCGGTCCGGGTCTTTGACAACGCCGGGCTCACGCAGAGCCTCAATGACGCTTTCTACGTGAAGAAGTCAACTTCGGCCCCGCGCGTGACGGACAGCCAGGGCGGCGACGATACCTGGCGCAGCATGGCGGGCACCGTTTATAACGTGGATTTCGAGGACGCCGGGACCTCGCTGCTGGCCGCCGCGCAGTACAAGGTGACGTCGCTGCCGGCCCAGGCCGGGACGCTGCTCAAAGACTGGACTTTCATCGCCTCCAATATCAACGCCTCCGCCTATACTACGGATTGGTCGGTGGACTTCGCCGCCCTCGCCGAGAACGGTAGCAACTACGTATCGGTCCGGGCCTGGGACGTGGCCGGGGCCACCACCACGGCCGCCGACGTATTCTATATACGCAAGGACATAACCCTGCCCGGCATAACCGACAACCAGGCCGGAGACGATACCTGGCGCAATGCCGACACCGGCGTTTACAACGTGGACTACACCGACGCCGGCGGCTCCCTGCTCGACCGTATTCAGGTAAAGGCGACCACGGGGCCGTCGCAGACCGGCACGGTGCTGCAGGACTGGCTGGACGTCGCGGCGGGCATTAATTCCTCCGGCTATTCGGCTAACTGGTCCCTGCCGGCCGGGGTCTGGAACGCTTTGCTCGAAGGCCCGAACTACGTCTCCGTGCGCGTTTATGATAATGCGGGCAATACCTCCGCCCTCTCCGACGCCTTCTATGTCAGGAAGGACACCACCGTCCCCTCCGTGCCGTCGCTTTCTACGCCTGCTGACTTCGCCTACGTGCGCACGCTGGGCCCGACGCTGGACTGGACTAACTCTTCCGACGGCACCTCCGGGATCTACGGTTACGAAGCGCTGGTTTCCACGCACAGCGGCTTCTCCGTCATCGCTTCCTCCGGCGCGCCGGCTGCCTCCCAGTTCACCGCAGCCCTCTCCATGTCCGCCACGCATTACTGGAAGGTCCGTGCCAGCGATAACGCCGGCAATTATTCGGATTACCCGTCCGCCTATGCCCTGGTGGTGGACACCATCGCCCCCGTCATTACCGACGGCCAGGCGGGAGAAGTTTCCTGGCGCAAGGCCGACGGCGGCGCGGTCTATAACATCGACTTCGCCGACGCGCTCTCGACGCTGGATACGCTCCAGTACTCGGCCTGGACCGGGGCGGGCCAGACTGGAGCTAATCCCGTCCCCTGGACGAACATCGCCGCGGGCTACAGCCAGCAGCAGTACCAGGGCGACTGGGCGGTGAACTTCTCCCTGCTGTCAGCGGGTACCAACTATATTTCCGTCCGGGCCTGGGATCTGGCGGGTTCCACGGGTACTCTCGCGGACGCTTTTACAGTGCTCAAGGACACTTTCGCCCCTTCCGTGACCGATTCCCAGGCCGGCGACGATACCTGGCGCAATTCCAACTCCGCCGTATATAACGTTGACTTTGCCGACGCCCTCTCCGGCCTGGCCACGGCGCAGTATTATATCAGCACGGATGTTTCCATGGGCGGCTCGCAGGTGAAGAACTGGACCGATATCTTCTCCGCCCTGAACGCGCCTTCGTACAGCTCCGACTGGAGCCTCTCGGCCGCGGCCTGGAGCCTGCTGCCTGAGGGGACCTTCTATCTCACCGTGCGCGTCTTCGACACGCTGGCCCAGGACGCCACCTCCTACGACGTGTTCCATGTCCGCAAGGACGTCTCCGCGCCCGGCGTGACCGACAACCAGGCGGATATCGCCGCCGCCCATTCCCAGGCCGACCTCTCCGCTATCAACGCGGACTTCACCGATACCGGCGGCTCGCTGCTCTCTTACGCGCAGTACACGGCCTGGTCGGACGGTTACCAGACCGGGGGCGAAGTCATACCGTGGACCAATATAGTCACCGGGATCAACGCAGCCTCCTACACGCAGGACTGGTCCGTGAATTTCGCCGTGCTGCCAAACCTGGCTTACTCGTATATAACGGTCAGGATCTATGACAATGCCGGCAATTCCCACATCCAGGACGTCTTCTCGCTGTACAAGGACGCCTCCGCGCCCTCTATAATCGACAACCAGTCCGGCGACGATACCTGGCGCGCTTCCAATACCGGCGTTTACAACATGGACTTCCAGTCCCAGTCGGGCCAGAACCTCGACAAGTTCCAGGTGCGCGCCTCCACCTGTACCTCCGGCTGCGCCTACGCTCCTGATTGGACCGACGTAGTGACCGCCCTCGGCGCCGTTGATTACACGGCCGACTGGGCGCTGCCGGGAGCCGTGTTCGACGCCTTGGCCGCCGGGCGCAATTACGTCTCGGTGCGGGCCCACGACCTGGTGCCCAGCTCCGGAACCTTCGACAACGCCTTCTATGTGCAGAAGGATACCTCGGCCCCGTCGATAACGGACGGCCAGACGGGCGACGCGGCCTGGCGCGCCGCGGCGGGAACGGTCTATAACGTGGATTTCCTGGACTCGCTGTCGGGCCTGGCCACGGCGCAGTATAAGGTCATGTCCGGAGCGGGCCAGACCGGGACGCTGCTGAAGGACTGGACAAACATCGCGTCCCTGACTCCCGGGCAGGCCTCCTATTCCTCCGACTGGGCGGTGGACTTCGCGGCTCTTTCCGAAGTCTTCACTAATTATGTTTCGGTGCGCGCTTATGACGCGCTGGCCCAGAGCGCGGCGCTCGACGACGCCTTCACCGTGCTCAAGGACACCACGCCGCCTTCCGCGCCGGCACTTTCCTCGCCGGCGGACAATGCCCTGTATTCCGTCTCCGCCGTTTCTTTCGACTGGACCGATTCTTCCGACCTGCGCTCCGGGACCTCCGGCTACGCGCTAGAGGTCTCGACCCGCGCCGATTTCCAGGTTGTAGCCTACGCCTCCGCCCCGGCAGTCTCAGCGGCCTCGCTGCCGGCCGTGGGCGACGGGGTTTATTACTGGCGTGTCAGGGCCGCCGACGCCGCCGCGAATTATTCCGCCTGGGCGGCCACGCGGGCTTTCATCGTGGATGTCTCCAGCCCCGAGGTTATAAATAACCAGGCCAGCCCCACGGCCTGGTACGGCTCCGACCCGGGCGCGGTCTTCGACGTGGATTTCCGCGACCTCTCCAGCGGCCTCACCTCGGTGGAATACCGCATAACCTCGCTGCCCGCCGGGGGGGGGGGGCTGTACAAGGACTGGACCGTGATTAGCTTCACTCCGGGGGGCCTGGCTCTCTACGACGCGGCCTGGGGCGTGGACTTCGCCGCGGCTAAGGACGGCTCCAACTACGTCTCCGTCCGGGCTTTCGACAGGGTGGCCCTGTCCTCCGCGGCCGCGGATGCCTTCGTGATACGCAAGGACACCAGCGCCCCTTCCATTACGGACGGCCAGGCAGGCGACGACAACTGGCGCAACGCTTCCGGCTCGCTCTATAACATGGACTTCGCCGACTCCGGGGTGGGGGTGAGCACCGCCCAGTACAGGGTCACCTCTCTGCCGAACGGCGCGGGGACCGTCCTGAAGAACTGGACCGACCTCTTCAGCGGCCAGGCCTACGCCTCCTACACCGCGGACTGGGGCGTGGATTTCTTCGCCCTGCAGGAGACGGCCACGAACTACGTCTCGGTGCGGGCTTGGGACGCGCTGGGCTCTTCCCGCACGGCGGAGGACGCTTTCTACGTGCTCAAGGACGTCACCAACCCATCCGTAGCCGACAACCAGGCGGATACCGACTGGCTGGCGGCCGATCCCGGCGCGGCTTTCGACGTGGACTTCGCCGACCTGGGCGGGGCCAAACTCTCCAAGTTCCAGACCCGGGTCACCACGGGCCCGGCGCAGACCGGCACGCTGGTCTGGGAATGGACGGACAGGATCACCGCCATCAACGCGACTTATTACAACATGCCCTGGTCGCTGGACTTCGCCTCCATGCCCGAGGGCCCCAACTATATCTCGGTGCGGGCTTACGACAATGGCGGCAACTTCGCCGCGCAGACCGACGTCTTCGCGGTGCGCAAGGATACCACGCCTCCGGCCGTCACGGACCTGCAGGCGGGTGACGATACCTGGCGCAGCGCCAATAACGGGACCTATAACGTGAACTTCGCCGACACCGGCGGTTCGCTGCTAAGCAGGTTCCAGGTGACGGCCTCCAGCGCGACCGGCCTGGCCGGCACGCCGCATTTCGGCTGGACGGACCTGGTGACCGGCATTAACGCCGCCGCCTACGACGCCGACTGGGCGCTGACCGCCGAGCTCTGGGCTCTGCTGCCCAGCGGCACCAGCTATATCTCCGTGCGGGCCTGGGATAATGCCGGTTCCTCCGGCACGCTGGCCGACGCCTTCTATATCAGGAAGGACACCCAGACCGTGACCATAACCGACAACCAGGCCGGGGATACGGCCTGGCGGAGCGTAAACGACGGGCTGTATAACGTGGACGCCTCGGCTTCCGGCGCCTCGCTGGTGGACAGGCTGGAGGTGCGCTCCTCCACCATGCCCGGCGGCGCCGGGCCTTTCACCTCTGACTGGACGGCGGCCGTCACCGGCATAAATTCCGCGTCCTATACGGCGGAGTGGGCGCTGCCCGGGACCGTGTTTGACGCTATGCTCAGCGCCGCCACCAACTATATCTCGGTGCGGGTCTATAACCAGGCCCAGAACTCGGCCTCGCAGTCCGACGTCTTCTACGTCAGGAAGGACACCGTCCCGGCCGTCATAACCAATAATATCGCCGGCGGCGACCAAACCTGGCGCGGCGCCGCGGGCGCGGCCTATGACCTGGATTTCACCGACTCCGGCGGCTCGCTGCTGGAGAAGTTCCAGGTCAAGATAACCACCGGGGCCTCCCAGACCGGCACGCTGGTGACCGATTGGGCCGACAATATCACAGCCATTAACGCTCCCGCCTACTCCGCCGACTGGGCGCTTTTCGCCGGGGCCTGGGACCTGCTTCAGGAGGGCACGAATTATGTCTCGCTGCGGGTTTACGACGAGGCCGGGAATATAACCTTCTCTACCGACGCCTTCAGGGTGTTCAAGGATACCACCGTTCCGTCGGTGACGGACCTCCAGGCGGGCGATGACGCCTGGCGCAACGCCAATAACGGCCTCTACAACGTGGATTTCACGGATACGGGCGGTTCGCGGCTGGAGAGGTTCCAGGTGCGCGCCTCCACCAATGCCGGCCTGATCGGGCCCTTCTCTCCCGACTGGACGGACAATGTCGCGGGGATAAACCTGCCTTCCTATACCTCCGACTGGGCCCTGGCCTCCGGAGTCTGGGACCTGCTGCGGGAGGGGACGAATTATATCTCCGTGCGCGTCTATGACGGCGCCGGCAACCTCTTCACCTACGGTTCTCAGCCTTTCTACGTGCTCAAGGACACCACGGCCCCGTCCTACGTCAACGGCGCTGCCGGCGGCGATCTGAACTGGCGCAATTCCTCCGGCACGCTCCATAACGTGGACGTGCAGGATGCCGGCGGTTCAAAACTTTCCGTCTACCAGTTCAGCGTGACCACGGGAGCCGCGCGCACCGGCATCATGCCCGTGGACTGGACCCCCATAGCTTCCGGCCTCAATTCCGCCTCTTACGCCGCCGACTGGGCCCTGCCGCAGGCGGCCTGGGACCTGCTGCCGGAAGGCACTAATTATATTTCGGTGCGGGCTTGGGATATAGCCGGCACCACGGGCACACTGGTGGACGCCTTCAGGATATTCAAGGACACTACGGCGCCTGCGGCCTCGTCGGCCCAGGCCGGGGAGTTCGACTGGCGCGGCCTCAACACGGGTCTCTACGACGCTGATTTCACCGACACCGGGGGCGCGCTGCTGGCTAAGTTCCAGGTCCGGGCCTCCACCACGCCCGGCGCCGGGCCCTACTCGCCGGACTGGACCGACAATACCCTGGGGCTGAACGCCGCCGCCTATCCCGCAGACTGGCCGCTGGCCTCCGGGGTCTGGGACGCGCTGGTCGACAGCGTCACCAATTACATTTCGCTGCGTGTGTTTGACAACGCCGGTTCATCGTTCACCCTGACTGACGCCTTCAGGATACTGAAGGACACCACGCCGGCGCTCATAACCGACAACCAGGCCGGCGATGATAACTGGCGCTCGGCGGCGGGAACGCTCTATAACGCCGACTTCTCCGACTACGGCTCCAGGGTCTCCAGCGCGGCCTACGCGGCCTGGACGCAGCCGGCGGCCGGCGGCTCGCAGTCGCTGGGCTGGACGCAGATCTTCACTTCCACCGGCCTGCTGTCTTACACCGCGGATTGGAGCGCGGACTTTAACAACGCCGCCCAGGGTTTCAACTATATCTCGGTCAGGGCCTGGGACAAGGCCGGCAACCTGACCGAGCTGGCGGACGCCTTCTATCTCAAGAAGGATACCGCCGCCCCGTCCATGACCGACCTCCAGGCCGGCGACACCACCTGGCACAGGCTGAATCCCGGCGACGTTTTCAACGTGGACTTCGCGGACGGCGGTATCGGCCTCTCCAGCGCGGCTTACGAGGCCTGGACCGGGCCCGGCAAGACCGGAGCCAACGTCGTGGCCTCCTCGCAGATCTTCAGCGGGGCGCCAATCACCTCCTACACCGCGGACTGGGGCCTGACGGACGCGGCCTTCACCCTGCTGGCCGCGGGAACGAACTATATCAGCGTCACCGCCTGGGACGGCCTGGACCAGTCCTCGGCCGCGGTGGACCTGTTCTATATACTCAAAGATACGGTCGCTCCTTCGGGCATTACCGCGCTGTCAGCCGTCACGCCGCCGGCGGCCGCCGACGAGGGGAAACTTAATGTCTACTGGACCGCCGTCGGGGACAATGCCCTGGCGGGCTCCGCCAGTTATTACATGATACGCTACCACACCGACGCCATAAACGACGGCAACTTCGACGCCGTGAGCGTGTTCGTCTCTACGCTGACCCCGAAGGCGGCCGGGCAGGGCGAGGGTATCATTATAGCCGGCCTGACCCCCTCGGTAACGTATTACGCCGCGGTGAAGGCCGTGGACAAGGCCGGTAACACCGGGGCGCTGTCCAACCTGACCTCCACCTATGCCGGGCTGGACCTCACCGCGCCCGAGACCGTCTCCGACCTCAGTTCGCTGCAGGGCGATTTCCAGGGCCAGGTGAACCTCTACTGGACCGCCCCCGGCGAAGGGGTGGCGGGCGTGGCTGGGGCCGGCACGGCGCAGGCCTATATCGTGCGCTACGCCACTTTCGCCGTGAACTCCGGGAATTTCAGCGCGCCGAACGTTTCCTCTTACACCCAGACCTGGACGCCGCTGGCCTACGGCCAGGCCGAGGCCAGGGTCCTGGACGGCCTTTCGCCCGGCGCCACCTATTCCATCGCCATCAAGGCGGTGGACGAAGCCGGAAATACCGCTCCTATCTCCAACGTGATAGTGGGCACCGCGGCCCCCGCCGGGGCGGCGGACGGCATGCTGGTCTACGGCGATAATTCCGCCAACCTGAGATACCAGACCTGGGTCCCGCCTAACTGGAGCGCGGAGGCCGACAGCGGCGTAACCGGCTCGGTCATACGCTGGTCCGTGCTTAAGTCCGTGCCCCTGGTGGCGAACCAGAAACTGGCCGGGCTGCTCTATTCCGACAATTCGCTGAAGGTGCTCAAATGGAACGGCTCCGCCTGGTCGGACGCCACGCCCGCTCCCGCGCCCGCCCCGGGCGGCTCGGTCACGCGGCGCTTCGACATGGCCGCAGAGAACCTGAGCGGCCGGATCATGACGGCCTACTATAACGGTACCACCGGCGCGGTGACCTACGCCGTCTGGTCGGCCTCGGCCTCGGCCTGGGCGGCCGGCCCCGCCAGCCTCCCGCTGACCTCGCTTACCGGCACCGTCAACTGGGTGCGGCTCAGGTCCATGCCGGGCACCGACAGGATACTCCTGACGGCCCTGGACGCCAATTCCGACATCTCAGCCGCGGTCTGGAACGGCTCGGTCTGGATAGACAACGTCAACCTGACCACGGCCGGTTCCATAGCCACGAAGGAAAGTTTCGACGCCGCCTGGGAGACGCAGACCGGAGACGCGCTGGTGCTGTGGGGCACGGGCACCGGCACCAGTTACCGCAAGTGGTATTCCGCCTCCACCTGGGGCGCTCCGACCGCCGGTCCGGCCCTGGCCGCCACGGCGGGCGCTAACTGGATACGCCTCTGCTCCGATCCGTCCACCAACCGGATAGGCCTCACCTCGCTCGACGGCGATATAGACTGGAACATGGCGGTCTGGCGGCCCGCAGGAGCCGAGGCCTGGTCAGCCCTGCCTACGGAAGATACGGCGATGAGCGGGACGGGCTACAGGATGACCGACTGCGCCTGGGAGTCCCAGTCCGGGCAGCTGCTGGCCGTGGCGGTGGATGACGCCGGAGCTACTGATAATAAATTTGACTGGATTACCTGGTCCGCCGGGACCTGGAGCCCCGCCAGCCCGTCGGTGACGGCCACCAACAACAACACGGTGTTCGCCGGCAGCATAACCTGGCTCTCGCTGATACCGGACCCTAACACCGACAATATAACCGCGCTGGGAGTCGATGGGCCGGCTAACGACGTCAGGAGCACGGTCTGGAACGGCTCTGCCTGGGCAGCCGCCGGGGCCTCCGCCAATGCTCTGCATGAACAGAGCGGCTCGGGTCATATCTATGAATTCGCCGCGGCGGACTTCGACAGGCACGATATAGTGCCGCCCACCGCGGCGGACAACCAGGCCGGCGACGACAATTGGCGCAATGCCAGCGCCTACTATAACGTCGACGCCACAGATTCCGGCGGCTCCAGGCTGGCCCGCGTCCAGACCAAGGTCCATTCCGCGGCGGGCCTGGGCGGAACGCTGCTGCAGGACTGGACGGACCAGGTGACGGGCATAAACCTGGATTCCTACACCACCGACTGGCCGCTGGCCGCCGGCACCTTCAATATACTGCCGCAGGGCCAGTCATACGTCTCGGTCAGGGCGCTGGACAATGTGGGCAACATCTCCAACTCCGCGGTGGACGCCTTCTACGTCAGGAAGGACACTACTGTCCCGACTATAACCAACAACCTGGCAGCCGGCTTCGACCCGGCCTGGCGCAGCGCGGACGCGGGGAACATCTACGACGTGAACTTTGCCGACTCCGGCGGGGCGCAGATCTCGTCCATTACATATTCCGCCTGGACCGGGGCTGCCCAGACCGGGGCCAACGCGGTGGACAACGCTGTTATCTCCTCCGGCACCGGCGTGGGCAACTCCTATAGCGCGGACTGGGGTATGAACTTCGGCCTGCTGGCCCACGGCACGAACTATATCACGGTGCGGGTCTGGGACTGGGCTTCTTCCAGCGCCACGCTCGTTGACGCCTTTAAAGTGCTTAAAGACACCCAGGCCCCGGCCGATATAACCGCGCTTGCGGCCTCTCCCGGCCCGGTCAGGGGCTCGGTGAAGCTGGAATGGCCCGCGCCGGGCGACGACGGGGCGCTCAATGATAACGCGCAGGGCGGCTATCTGGTCAGGGCGGCCACCTACAATATAACCGCGGCCCTGTTCGACTCCGCGGGCGTTTACGCCCAGGCCTGGGTCCCGCAGGGCGCCGGCGTTACGGAATCGAAGGTGCTTTACGGGTTCGAGGCAGGTAAGACCTATTACTTCGCGGTAAAGACCTATGACAAGGCGGGCAGCACTTCGGCCATTTCCAACGTGCCTTCCAGCCTGCCGCAGACGGCCAATGTCTATATCAACGAGGTCTATCCTTCCGGCGCGGCCGCCGTCGACGACTGGGTGGAGCTCTTCAACAACACCGCCAGCACGTTCAACCTGACCGGCTGGACGCTGGTCTATAACCAGGGCACCATAGACCTGCCGGGCCCCGAGGTGACGGTCTGGACCGGCGCGGACGTAGACAGGAGCAGCGTGAACGCACATTTTGTAAGCACCATTTCATTCAACCTCAACGGCGCTCAGAGCTACCACCTGCTGCTGAAAGATCCCTCCGGCGTGCTCATAGACAGGGTGCAGTGGCCTTATCTCGAAGCCGGCCAGTCCTTCGCCAGGATAGAGGACGGCAACGCCGACTTCTTCGAGGCTGACCCGACCCCGACGAGGGGCTACGCCAACGCCATAAGCACGGGCCTCGTCAAAATAAACGAGGCCGCCTACGGGACGCTTTCTTCCGAGTTCGTGGAACTCTTTAACACCGGCGCGGATACCCCCACGCTCAGCGGCTATTCGCTCAGGAATTCCAACGCGGTGAAGTTCACGTTCACCCGCAAGATATATGCCGGGAATTATTCACTGCTGGTTTTCTCTTCGATCAGCGACGACCAGTTGTCCTGGCAGTCGGCCTTCGGAACCGGGGGGCTGAACGCTGCCGGGGATTATCTTTCCCTTGAGAACGCCGTCGGGCAGACCGTGGACCGCGTTACCTGGCAGAGCGGGACCAGCTACAGCCTGTATAATTACAAGGCCGCGCAGGTGTCCGCGGCGGCTTACGCCCCGGCCAATGCGCCGTATTCGATAGGCAGGCGGCCCTCGGAGGGAGAGGACATAGGCTCGGATTCCACTGATTTTGTCTCCGCTGCCGTGGCCGCCACGCCCATGTCCAGGAACAATGGGGCCGGCGCAGGCGCGGCCAATACTCTCGCCTACCCGGCCGAAGGCCAGAAGCTGCCGCGGCTGTTCCCGCTGCGCCTGACCCTCGGCGCCGACTCCTCCGGAGGGACCGCCGATAATATCGCGCTTATCCGGACCGGAGGCGCCGCCGACAACTACTCTCCGCATCTCTACCGGCTGGGCGACATAGGCTTCGACCTGGCCTCGCTGGCGGCCCAGTCCACGGCCCAGGCCGGAGTTTCGTTCGCCGACCAGGACGGCCATGCCCTTGTCCATAACGCAGTTTACCGCCTGCTGCTCAACAGCGACTCCGTCTCCGACTCGGCCCCGCAGCTGGCGCTGGCCGCGGTTACTTACGACGCCAGTGTCCATACCGTTTCCGCTTCCACCACCGCCCCGGCGCGCGTAAACCAGGGCGCTTCCGACGACCTGGCCCTCTTCTATGTCTCCAATAACAGCCCCTCCGGCTATAACAGCGTCGAGCTGGCCTCGGCTTCGCTGCGTTTCTACGACGCGGATCTCAACCCGTTAGACACCGCGAAGGCCTCCGCCCTGTTCGACGCCGTCTATATAGCCAGGGATTCCGCTTCCGGCCTGCCCGGGATCTATGAGCCGGCCATAGACACCGATACCGCGGCCTACGTCGGCAACGGCGAGATCTCCCTGGACGCTTTTGGAACGCAGGTTATCACGGCGGCCAACCCCGGCGCCGCCGCGAATTCGGTGGCGGCCGCCTCTACCGCCACTTTCTTCGCGGTGGTCATGATGAAGGCGGACGCCGCCTCGCAGGCCGTCAACGTGTTCAGGCTGAGGTTCAGGGCCGATACGGAACTGACCGTGAGGGACGGGCCTTCCGACTTCGCGCAGCTGCTGCCGGCGGCGGCCGAGATCGAGAGCTCCTCGGTGACCGCCATAGCCCCGTCCTCCGCGCCGGCCGGGACCTCCTGGCCTTACACGCCTCCGGAGCCCACCTCGGTGGAAGCGCCGGTCGATTACTATACCAATGAGGGCAGCAGCACGGTCTATTCCCCGGCCACCGACGGCGTGCTGCGCGCGCTCAACGGCGACGGCACGTTCAAGTGGGCGTTCACTCCGTCCCCCGCCTCGCCCATAAGGAACGGGCCGACGGTGCCCTGGCCCAGCGGCGCTCCCCAGGTCTATTTTGCCAACGACAACGGCGATATATACCGGGTGCAGGACAACGGTCCCGGCGTCTCCCAGGTCTGGAAGCGCGGCCTCGGTTCCGCCGTGCGCTCCAGCGTAATGGTCATAGGTGAGCGCCTCTACCTGGGCACCATGGACAGCAAGATCTATTGTCTTAATGTCTCCGACGGCCTGAACTGCGCCGACTGGACCTTCAGCTCCAGCGTAAATTCTCCTATCGTGGGGACCTTGTCCATAGACGACCGTACCGACGTCAACCGCGGCTGGATAGGCCTGGACAACGGCAAGATGGTGACCTTCAGGACCGGAGACGGCTACGTGGATACCTCCTTCCAGACCGGCGCCGCCATTAAATCTTCCCCGTACGTGGACGCCGGCTACGGCGGCGCTAATAACAATCTTTACCTGGCTTCCACCGACGGCCGGCTCTACGCCAGGGTGGCGGCCAACCTGGAGAGCATCCCGACGGGCTGGCCGGCCCTTGGCTACGTGGACTTGTTCTCCCCGCTTTATTCCTCTCCTTTCATCTGGCCGCTTGGCGGGACGAAGTATATTTTTGTGGGAGACGACGCCGGCAGGCTGCACAAGATAAACGCCGTCACGGGCGCCGAGGCCTGGACTTTCCAGGCCAACGGCCAGATCCGGTCCTCGCCGGTGCTGGTTCCCGGCGGCTACGTCGGGCTGGCTGAGGATTACGTCTATTTCGGCTGCGACGACAGCTATATCTACGCGGTCAACGCGAATACCGGCCAGCTGCGCGACGGCTGGCCTGTGGCCACCGGCGGCCCCGTCAGGGCCGACCCCGTAGCGGACATAGAGAACAGAGTGCTGATAACAGGTTCCGGCGACGGCAAGACTTACGTGCTGAGCATCGGCCCGTGAAGAAGACCGTATAGGCCGGAAGCGTAAAGAGCGAAGGCTTTTAAGGCGGTGGAGAGGCATATGAAGAGAAACGCCGTTTCATTTATACTGAAACTGCCCCGGAAGATTTTCGGGCAGGCAACGCTTTTGCTCTTTGCCCTTTGCGTTCCGAACTCGCCGGTTCTTTCCGCGGACTGGCCCATGTTCAGGGGGGACGCCGCGCGCACCGGTTATACCTCCGAGCAGGCCTACCCGCCCTTCACGCCGGCCTGGACTTTCCAGGTGCAGGGCGACGTCCTCTCCAGCCCGGCCGTTTACGACGGCAAGGTCTTTTTCGGCGCGCGTTCCGGCAGCGTGTACGCGCTGGACGCCCGCACGGGAGAACTTGTCTGGGATTATTCTACCGATGGCTGGGTGGATGCCTCTCCGGCCGTCTCCAGCGCAGGGGTCTTTATCCCTTCCATGGACGGCCGGCTTTACGCCCTGGACAGGCTGAGCGGGGCCGTGCTGTGGACCGCCGAACTCGGGGGAACCTCGGTCTCTTCACCGCTTTATCTCGACGGCCGGGTTTATGCCGGGGTGGGGCTGCCTAGGAACTCGCTCAAAGCTTTCAGTGCCGCCACCGGGGCGCTGCTTTTTGAGAAAAGGACTGCCCTGCCGGGCGGTCAGCCTGTAGATTCCTCTCCCTCTTCCGACGGTGAGAGGGTGTTCTTCGGGGCCAACGACGGCCGGGCTTACGCCGTGGATGCGGAAACCGGCGCAGCGGCCTGGCCGGGGGCCGGCTACTACCAGAGCATAGGCGGCAGCTACGGCATGGCTGCGCTGGCAGTTTCCAGCGGTTCAGTCTACGCCGTTCCCGGCCGCGACGAACGGCGGCTTTTCTCTCTTTCCGCTGCGGACGGCAGCCAGCTCGGCGTTTCCGGACCGCTTGAGCCGCAGTCCGGCGGGGAAGGCTGGATGGGCGTCACCTCGCCCCTGCTCGACGGGAACAATATCTATATGGGCGCGGGCTCGTCGCCGCATTATTTGATGGCGCTGTCCCGCTCAGGACTGGAGGGGGTCTGGGCCAGTTCCCCTACGCTGGGCAATGTTTCCAACCTGGGCCTCATGTCCTCTCCGGCTTTGGCCAACGGCGTTATCTGCGCCGGGACCGCGGACGGAAGGCTGGTCTTTTTCTCCACCGCCGGCGCGCAGCTGCAGCAGGTGCTGCTGTCCACCTACACCTTCTCCTCGCCGGCCGTAGCCAACGGCATGCTCTATATCGGCACACATGGCGGCAACCTGATGGCCTGGCGTGCGGCGCGCGCGGCCTCCCTCTCCTCCCCGGCTCCGCAGGAGATTATCAGCGGCACTGTGCCGGTAAGGGGGTATATAAGGAACCCCGCGCTGAGCGGCTACCTGCTGGAATACGCCGCGGTTTCCGACCCCCCGGCCTGGACCACCGTGGTTTCCAGCGCGGCTTCGGCGGAACTGCAGGGCGCGCTGCTGGCCGACTGGGATACCTCTGCCCTCTCCAACGGTCTTTATTACCTTAAACTGACGGCGCAGGAGACACCCCCGGCTTCCACTGTCAACACGGCTTTGCTCGAATTGCGGGTAAACCACCGCCCGCAGCCGCCGGCCTCGCTGTCGGCTGCGGACGTCCCGGCGGACAGCGGCAACAAGATAAAACTCGACTGGACGGCCTCGCCCGGCGCAGGGGTGACCGCCTACAGGATATACAGGAGCACCGGCGCGGACTACGCCCTGCTCGCTGAGTCGTTAGCTCCGGCAGTCTCATACGTGGACTCGACCGCCCCCACCGGGACCGTCTTTTATTACAGGATAAGGGCTTTCGACGGGTGGGTAGAGTCGGCAGATTCCCCGCAGGCTTCGGCCGCTTCGTCCAACGAGAACCCCTCCAGCGACGGAACCGACCCCTCGGCGGTGACCGACCTTTCGGCCGGGCAGGGTTCGCAGGGCGGGCGCGTACAACTGGCCTGGACCGCGCCGGGTAATGACGGCGCGGTAGGCGCGGCCTCGCATTACGAGATACGCTATTCCACTTACGCCGCTTTCGATTGGTCGGGTTTCCCCGGCGCGCAGCTCTGGAAGAGCTCCAGAACCGTTTCGGGGGCTTACGGTTCCGCCGAGTCCGAGGAGGTCTCCGGGCTGTTCGGCGGGGTGACCTATTATTTCTCCCTGAAAGCCTGGGATTTTAACGGCAACGACTCCGCGCTGTCCAATCCGGCGACAGCGATGGCCACGTTGGACCTTGTGGCGCCGGGCGCTCCCTCGGGGCTGGCCGTCAGCGACGCCGGCGGAGACCACGGCGGCAGGCTGACGCTGACCTGGACGCTTTCACCCGACGACGGCGCCGGAGCGGCCGACGTTTACGGCTACAGGATATTCCGCTCGCGGGCGGCGGGACAGTACGTTTCCAGCGCGCCTTACGCCTCCTCCGCCGCCGGTGAAACCGGCTATATGGACGCCGACGCGGCGGTAAACCTGAAATATTATTACGCGGTAGCCGCCTTCGACAGCACCAATAATTCCACCATGACCGCCGAGGTTCACGGCATCTCCGCCGACAACTGGCGCTTTTTCGACGCGGAGCAGGGCGGGACCGTCCGCCTGGCCGACGGCGCGGAAGTAGATATCCCCCGCAACGCCGTGAACCAGAACGACAATATACTTGTCACCCGCCTTAATCCCGCCACGTACCAGCCGCTTTTTTCCGCCAAGGCCAACACACAGTACAGGCCCACCGGCGTGGTTTACGAGATCAAATTCGAGAACCCCGGCACGCGCCTGACCTCCCCGGCGGAGGTAGTGCTGCCTTACACCGACGCGGAAATTGCCGGCCTCGAAGAGGAGAACCTGAGGCTGTACAAGCTTTCAGGCTCCAACTGGATGCTGCTCGACACTTCAGAGGTCCTGGCTGCGGCGAATAAGGTGAAGGCCGAGACGGATTCGTTCTCGGTTTTCAGGATAATGCAGTATGTGCCGTCCGGCGCGCTGCTGACGGCCAACGCTGTCTATACCTATCCCAACCCGGCGAGGGGAGACTCCCTTACCTTCAAGTTCTATGTGGCCGACAAGGCTTCCATCGAGATAGATGTCTATAACGTGGCCGGCGAAAAAGTGGCGAAACTCTCGAAGATTAACTGCCCGGCGGGACTCACCTCGGAAATAACCTGGGATATAAGGAATATCGCCAGCGGCGTCTACGTCTACAGGGTGAGCGCTGAAAGCGCTTCCGGCGGCAAGGTCGTCACCAAGAAGCTGGCGGTAATACATTAGGAAATCGAAAATCAAAAGTCGATAGTCGGGAGTCGGGAATCGAGAATCGGGAGTGGGGAGTCAAGAGGGACGTATGAAATTGAACGGCAGATTTAACTTTTTACGGAACGGCTTTGTTTGGCGAAAACAAGGCGCGGTCGTTCTGTCTGCCCTTGTCGCGCAGTTTCTGGCGCTGAACTCCCTCCCTGCTTATGCCGCGAAGATCCACCCCGACGCCGGTTCCACTTCCGCGGCTTTCCTCAAGATAGGCGCGGGAGCACGGGCCGTCTCCATGGGCGGGGCCTTTACCGCGGTCGCCGACGACCCGTATGCCATTTTTTGGAACCCGGCCGGGCTGGCCGGGCTGAAAGAGCGCCGCGCGAGTTTCACTCATAACGAGTATTTTCAGGACCTCGGCCAGGAGCTGTTCGTCTATACCACGGAGGGAGAGAAGCTTCGGTTTCTCAGGCCGTCCTATCTTAAGAAGGGAACGTGGGGGCTGGCTCTGAATTATTTCCACACGCCGAAAGACCTGGAGCGGCGCAGCGGGCTTTACGAAAGCGACCCGCTCTATCCGATCTCCCCGGTGGAAGGGACCTTCAAGGCCTACGACCTGGCTTTCTCACTCGGCTATGGCTTCGCCTACGATGCCGATACCAATATCGGCGGCGCCGTAAAGTTCATAAGCCAGACCATCGACGACGAGTCCGGCTCCACAGCCGCGCTTGATCTCGGTGTGACCCGCTCGTTCAACTGGCTGGGCGGCCGCCTTTTTACCGCCGGGGCTTCGGCGCTGAACATCGGGCCGGGGCTCAAGTTGTCGTCGAAAAGCTACGCCCTGCCCCTGACGCTGCGTGCCGGCCTCAGCCACCACATACCGGAAGCCGGCGCCCTGCTGAGCCTGGACGTTTCCAAACCGATTGATAATTATCCCTTCCTCGCTCTCGGCCTGGAGCAGCAGCTGACCGGGCGCCTGGCGCTGCGCACCGGCTACCGCTACCGCCTGCACGGCAACGAGCTCGGAGCCTGGTCCGGCTTCTCGGCCGGCATGGGGCTGGAGCTGGAAAGACTCTCTTTTGATTACGCGTTCTCCCCTTTCGGCGATATAGGTAATTCGCACCGCTTTTCTATCTCTTTCAGGTTCGGAGAGAAAAAGGCGCCCGCCCTGCGCTCGCCCAGGGAGAACGTGCTGGCCTCGGAAAAACTCCAGGCCGTCAAACTGCACGCCTACGCCGTTCAAGCCAAGCCGCTGAAGATCTCTCCCGCCGGGGTGCAGTTCATGCTCGAGGGGGTATGTGAGGAATCCCCTGCCCGCGCCATAGTCATGAGGGTGCTGTCCAGGGGCCCTGCGCCCGAGGTTTTCAACGCGGCGGAGGGGGAACTTCCGGAGAAGCTGGCCGCGGCACTTCCGGGCGGACTTAAGGCCTGCTCTTCGCTGCAGCTGGTGGGCGTCCCCGGCAATATACAGGGGGACCTGGTTATGGAATTCCGCCTGACCGGGGCCTGCGGCGCAGCCGCTGGTGAGGCGACGCTGCTTTACCTTACCGACGGAGGCTGGGCTAAGGCAGTCCCGGAAAAGATCTCGGCCGAAGGCGAGACCCCGCTGTTTCGGGCCACGGTCCCGCAGAGCACACATTATGTTATAGCGGTAAAAGAATAGACCAGGCCGTCTGGCGCCTGATACCGCGACTAGTATTCCCCGAGCGTGCCGGCTTTCCTGGCGCGGTTTACCGACAGCGAAAAAAGCCAGACGCTGGCCGGGATCAGGACGATATCGAAAGCCGCCAGTATAAGCAGGTCAGGGCCGATGGCGGCCAGGCCCGCGCCCCGGTGCACCGCCAGCTGGAAGGCCCGCACGGCGTAGGTGACGGGCAGTAAATTGGAGACCGCCAGCAGCCAGGCGGGCAGCACCGCGACCGGGAAGTAAACCCCGCCCAGCAGCCCCTCAAAATTATTCAGCACCCAAGCCAGCGGGTTGCCGCGCTTGAAAAGCACCACAAAGCAGGAAGAGAGTATGCCCAGCGCGGCGAAACAGGCCGCGGAGAGCATAAAAACAAGGGCGGCCGCGGGCCAGTTGGCGGCCGAGAAATCCAGGTTAAAAACAAAGATCCCCGCCAGCGCGTAAACGACCAGCTCAAAAGTGGCGAACAGGAAATTCCAGGCGGACATGGCCGCCAGGAAGGGGAGCACCCCCAGCGGGGTGGAGAGCGTTGCCTCGAGCGTCCCCTGCGTCTGCTCCAGCCGCAGCCGCCCGGCGTAGGAGCCCGCACCGGTGCCTATATAGCCGAAGAAGGCCATGGCGGTAAATACGTATGTGAAATAGCCGGCGCCGTAGGGTTCCAGCTGCGGGGCCAGCGCCCCGCCGAAAAGTCTGCCGATGAAATAAAAAACCGCCAGGTTGGCCAGTGTGGCCAGCGCCCCCAGCGCGAAAGAAAGCCGGTAGCTCCTCTCAGCCAGGAAGTCCCGGCGGATGAAAGCGGCTATGATATGTGCGGTTGATTTCATTATTTATTATAGCCGCAAAAATGTGCAAAAAGCGCAGAATCAGATTTCACCGCAGAGGCGCAGAGGTCGCAGAGAAGAATAAGAACATCTCTTTCCGTGCTCTGCGACCTCTGCGTCTCTGCGGTGATGTGCAGTGCTCTAAATAGTTGCGCCTCTTGCGCTTCTTTGCGGTTATTATTCTCCATTTTTTATCTTCCCGCCTTCCATCGTTATTATCCTGCCGGCTGCTTCTCGCAGCAGTTCCGGGCTGTGGCTGGAAATAATTACGGCGGAGTCCCTGCCGGCTTCCTTTATCAGTTCCATCAGGCCCTGCTGCGAATCCGCGTCCAGGCCGCGGAAGGGTTCGTCCAGCAGCAGCAGGGGGGGGCGGCGTGAAAAGGATCGTATCAGCGAAACCTTCTGCATATTCCCTTCGGAAAGCCGGTCGAAGCGCCGCTCCAGGTCCGCCGCGGAAAGTTCCAGTTTGTCCGCCAGCTGTCTTGCCCGCTCCAGCGCCTGAACCGCTGAAAGGCCGGCCAGAGCGCCGAAAAAGCGCAGGTTCTCGGCCGCGCTCAGCCGGAAGTAAAAAGCGCGCGGGTTGGAGGGGCAGTAGGCCGCCAGTTCCCGTAATCGTTCCGCGCCCGAGGCTACGCCGCCGGCCAGGATGGTCCCGCCGTCAGGTTCTATTATGCCGGCCAGGGTCTTGAAGAGCGTGGTCTTGCCTGAGCCGTTGGGCCCCTCCACACCCAGCACGCCGGGCCCGGCCTCGATATCCAGCCCGCCCAGGGCGCGCAGGGGCGAGCCGCCGGAAAAGACCGGCGCCGGAAAAACCTTGACAAGCCCCCTGGCCTCGAATTTCATACTGCTATGATAGCACAGGGTAAAGGGAATGGGGAAGGCGAAATCAGGTTCATAGCCCGTTTCAGCCGTAAAAGGGGGATGAAATTGGCTGCCCGGCCGCCTTTTTGATATCATGGCCTTAGCACCTGTTGAGGAGTATTTATGATAAAGGTTGATATCCACAGCCGTTTCCGGGAGCTGGGGCATTTGGTGGGAAACACGCCTCTTTTAGCCATCGACTGCTCCTACAAAGGAGAACCGCGGAGAATTTACGCCAAAGCGGAGAATTTCAACCTCACCGGCAGTATAAAGGACCGCATGGCCCTCTATATACTGACCAGCGCGTACGCAAGCGGGGCGCTGAAGCCGGGAGCGCCTATAGCGGAGGCCACCAGCGGCAACACGGGCATCTCTTTTGCCGCCATAGGCCGCGCACTGGGGCACCCGGTCACCATTTTCATGCCGGACTGGATGAGCCAGGAGCGCAAGGACCTTATAAAAAGCCTTGGCGCCAGGATACGCCTTGTCAGCCAGCAGGAGGGCGGTTTCCTGGGAAGCATTAAACTGTCGGAGGAATTTGCCGCGGCCGAGCCGGACTGCTTCCTGCCCCGCCAGTTCTCCAACAACGACAACGTAACAGCGCATGAGCGGACTACCGGCCCCGAGATCTGGGCCCAGCTGAGTTTCCAGGGCCTCAAGCCGGACGCCTTCCTGGCCGGCGTCGGGACCGGCGGCACGATAATGGGCGTGGGGCGGTATCTTAAAAGCGTTCACCCCGCGGTAAAGGTGCATCCGCTGGAGCCCTCAAATTCTCCGACTTTAAGCACGGGCTGCAAGATCGGAAAGCACCGCATACAGGGAATTTCGGACGAGTTCATCCCCGAAATAGTCCGCCTGGGCGAGCTGGACAGGATAGTCAGCGTGGACGACGGCGACGCCATAGGCATGGCCGGCAAGCTGGCCGCGGAATTGGGCCTGGGCGTGGGTATCTCCAGCGGCGCCAATTTCCTGGGCGCGCTCATGCTGCAGAACGAGCTTGGCAGGGACGCCGTTATAGTCACGGTGTTCCCCGACGATAACAAGAAATACCTCAGCACCGACCTGCTGAAAGAAGTGCCGCTTAAGGACGGCATGCTCTTCCCGGACGTGGAGCTGAAAGGCTTCAGCGCGATGAAGCGCGTCTGCACCACCTGCTGCGAGCCCGAGAACTGCCGGGAGAGGCGCCTGCGCAGGCATTGAAAAACTGCCTATATATGTAATAAAATATAGTTGATAAGGCTTTCCGCGCTCAAAGGCGGGAAAGTCCGTGTTTTATTCACCATGGAGGATACATAATGAGAATACATATAGTGGCCCGCAAGATAAAGATGACCAAGCCCGTGAAGGACTTCATCGAAGCCAAGCTGGAGAAGCTTCATGAATACCTGGAAAATATAGTCTGGGCCCAGGTCATAGTTTCCGTGGAGAAGAAGATACACTCCGCCGAGGTGATCGTGCACGCCGGCCACCAGACCATGAAGGCCGCCGCCGCGACGGATGAAATATATTCAGCCATAGACAAAGCCATGGACAAGATGGAAGTGCAGATAAAGAAGTACAAGGAACGCTTTACCGACCACCACGCTACCGAGACGGTCGACGCGGGCGAGTTCACCACGCTGGTGGGCCCCGAGATCCGCTTCTCCGTAGTGAAAGACGTGCCGCTTAAGCCGATGAACAAGGAAGAGGCCGTTATGGAAATGGAAAAGCTGGGCTTTAATTTCTGGCTGTTCCAGGAGAAGGGCACAAAGCAGCTGCAGGTGGTTTTCAGGCGGCTTGACAGCACCTACGGACTGCTGCAGCCCGTAAAGAGATAAAGGCGCCTGCCTAATATGACGCAGCCGGCAAAAAAAACTAGCAAGTTCCTGACGGTCCGGGAGCTGATCAAGTCCCGCGGCAAGATACTGGGGCTCAAGGCCGTCTCGGGCGCGAAAAACCTGAACCGGCACATAACGGTCAGCGAAATAAACCGCCCGGGGCTCGCCATCGCCGGCCACATGGAGCAGTTCCGCTCCGAGCGCATACAGATAATAGGCCAGGGCGAATTCGCCTACTGCCAGAAAGAGGACCAGCGCAAGGTCCTGGCCAACCTGCAGAAGATGTTCTCCGCGCCGGACATCCCCTGCGTGATAGTGACCGGCGGCATGAAGCCGCTGCCCTCCATAAAGCAGGCCTGCGCCAGGGCGGGCATCGCCCTGCTGGTCACCACCTCCGACACCTCCGCCTTCATCCGCGAGCTGACGATGTACCTGGACGACCAGCTGGCCGCCATCACCTATGTGCACGGCGTGCTGGTGAACGTCTACGGCCTGGGCGTGCTGATACAGGGCGACTCGGGCGTGGGCAAGTCGGAGTGCGCGCTGGAGCTGCTGAAGCGCGGCCACATCCTGATAGCCGACGACGTGGTGGAGGTCAAGCGCCGCATAGGCTACATGCTGGTCGGCAACTCCCCCAGGAACATAAAGCATTACATGGAAGTGCGCGGGCTCGGCATCATCGACGTGGAGCTGCTCTTCGGCGTGGGCTCCATCATGGACCAGTCGCTGATAGAGATGCACGTGAAGCTGGAGAGCGTGACCCCCGGCACCCTCGGGACTTACGACCGCACCGGGCTGGCCACGGCCGAGGTGCAGATCCTCGACGTGCCGGTGTCCTCGCTCCGGCTGCCCGTCACCCCGGGCCGCAACCTGGCCGTGCTGATCGAGGTGGCCGCGCTTAACCAGCGCCTGAAGAACCAGGGCTATTTTGTGGCCAAGAAGTTCAACGAAAGCCTTATCAGGGAGATGGGCAAGAAGGGAGCCGCCCCCGCCGAAACCAGCCAGCCCCGCACTTTTTCCGGAGCGGCCAAAGTGCGGGGCCAGCCCGGCCGCTCCGCACCCCGACCATGCAACCCAAAAAAATAAAAGGCAGGATCTTCATTATTACCGGCATGTCGGGCGCCGGCAAAAGCCAGGCCCTTAAATCTTTCGAGGACCTGGGCTTTTACTGCATAGACAACCTGCCGATAACGCTTATCCCGCAGTTCGCCGGGCTGATAAGGGACCGGCGCTACCTCAAGAACGTCGCGCTGGGCATAGACATACGCGAGGGCAGGTTCTTCAAGGATTTCATCCGCACGCTGGACAACCTGGGCAAGCTGGGCCTGAATTACAAGATCATCTTCCTGGACGCCTCCGACGCCGTGCTGATGCAGCGCTTCTCCGAGACCCGCCACCGCCACCCGCTCGGCAAGAACATCGCCGCCGCGGTGAAGGAGGAGCGCCGCATACTCTGCGACCTCAAGGCGCGCGCCAACAAGGTCATCGATACCTCCAAGCTGACGCTGGGCGAGCTGAAGGAGATCCTTTCGGGAGCGCTCGAGCTGAAGCGCACCGCCGAGATGAAGCTTTCGGTCATCTCTTTCGGCTACAAGTACGGCATGCCGCTGGACGCCGATATTGTGATGGACGTGCGCTTCCTGCCTAACCCCTACTACGTGCCGGCCCTGAAGACCAAGACCGGGCTGGACGCCGCGGTGGGCCGCTACCTCAGCGATAAGCCGGGTTTTAGGAGTTTTCTCAGCGGCTACACCGAGCAGATAAAGAACCTGCTGCCCCTTTACATCAAGGAAGGCAAGTCCTACCTGACCATAGCCATAGGCTGCACCGGCGGCCGCCACCGCAGCGTCTATATAGCCAGCGAGATGGCGAAGAAACTGGCAGCCGGCGGTTTCTCGGTTTCAGAGTTCCACAGGGATATCAGGAAATAAGGATTAAGGATTAAGATTCTGCTCACTATTTAAAACTTAATCCTTACCACTTAATCCTTACTACTTAACTATGATCAACATTATCGTAATTACCCACGGCGAATTCGGCGCCTACCTTATCGAAGCCGCTGAAGGCATAGTAGGGCTGCAGACCGCGGGCTTAATGAACGTCTCCATCTCCCCGCGCATGACGCTGGAGCGCGTGAAGGAGGCGACCGGCGCCGCGATCGCGGAAATGCGTTCGGACGACGGGCTGATCTTCCTGATAGACATGCCGGGAGGCACGCCGATGAACGTGGTGCTGCCGATGGCCAAGGATATAGAGAAATGCGCGGTTATCTGCGGGGTCAACATAAACATGATGACCTCGGCTTTCGCCTACAGGCAGTCGCTGGACTTTGACCGCCTTGTGGTCAAAATTATCGAGGACGGCCGCAAGGCCATCTGCGAGGTCAAGAGCCTCCTGATGAAGAAGTGAAATAATCCGCAGATTGGGTGGATGAACGCAGATAAAATCTGCGAAAATCCGTGAAATCTGCGGATAAAAAAACAAATGATAATTCTATACAGGGTTGACGACAGGCTGGTGCACGGGCAGGTGGTGGAAGGCTGGGTGCCCCATCTCCGGGCCGAGGAGCTGGCCGTGGTTTCCGACGAAATAGCCGGGGACGAGATGCTCCGCACCATCATGCGCTTCGCCACGCCCGAGGGCGTGGACCTGAAGATAATGACGGTGGCCGAGGCGGCGGACTACCTGCCCGGGGCCGAGAGATCCGCGCGCAAGGTGCTGCTGCTGCTGCCGGGCCTGGCCGAGGCCGTGACGCTGACGGAGAAGGGCTTCAAAATACCGTCGCTCAATATCGGCGGCATGCATTATTCGGCCGGCAAGAACCTTTCCATAGGCAAGGCTATTTTCCTCAACGACCAGGACTGCGCGGCGCTCAAGGCCCTTTCCGCCGCCGGCATAAATATAGAAGGCAGGGGCGTCCCCTCGGACACCCCCCTGAACCTGATGGAAGCGATAGCGTAGGGGAATTTCACCGCAGAGGCGCAGAGGTCGCGGAGGTCGGAAAAAGAAGAAGTATTCTTAACTCTGCGACCTCTGCGTCTCAGCGGTGAATTTAGGAAAGTTCGCCCGAAGGGCGTTAAATTTAAATGGTTAAACTGATTATTGCTTTGCATAACCACCAGCCGGTGGGGAATTTCGACAGCGTCCTGGAGGAGGCCTACAGGCTCAGCTATAAGCCGTTCTTCGACGTGCTGGAGCGCCATCCCGGCGTGCGCGTGTCCGCGCACTTCTCCGGCATACTTTACGACTGGCTGGAAGAGCGGCACCCCGACTACCTCGACCGGCTCGCCGCCCTGGTAAGCGCGGGGCGCCTGGAAATACTCTCCGGCGGCTACTACGAGCCGATACTGGCGCTGCTGCCCGAGGAGGACCGCCGCGGGCAGGTGAACATGATGCGCGACTATATCCGCCGCCGCTTCGCCTGCGACCCCGCCGGGCTGTGGCTGGCGGAGCGCGTCTGGGAGCCGGAGCTGGCGGGCTCCCTCGCCGCCATGAACGTCGGCTATACCGCGCTGGACGACGTGCATTTCTTTTCCGCCGGCTTCGAGGAAAAGGACCTCACCGGCCGCTTCACCACCGAATACGGCGGCCGCCACCTGGACGTTTTTCCTATAAATCACCGCCTGCGCCACCTGCTGCCTTTCGCCGATCCGGAGGAAACCATAAGCTACCTGCGCGGCTTCGCGGGCAGGGACGCCGTGCTGGTGATGGCCGACGACGGTGAGAAGTTCGGCCTGTGGCCGGGCACCCACGACCTGGTGTATACCAGGGGCTGGCTGGAGAAATTCTTCGGCCTGCTTGAAGAGAATTCCTCCTGGCTGTCCACGGCCCGCTTTTCCGACTGCCTGGCTTCCCCTTCAAAGGGCCTGGCCTATCTGCCCACCACCTCCTATCACGAGCTTTCGCAGTGGGCCCTGCCCCCGGAAAAATCGCGCCGGCTGGCCGGCCTCTGGGAAGACTCGAAGGAGGATTTCCGCCAGTTCCTGCGCGGCGGCTACTTCCGTAATTTTTTCTCCAAGTACCCGGAAGCCAACCGCCTTTACCGCCGCATGCTGAGGGCCAGCCGCAAGGTGCACGCCTCCGGCACGGGCCTCGGCCTTACGAACCTCTATAAGGCGCAGTGCAACTGCGGCTACTGGCACGGGGTTTTCGGCGGGGTTTACCTGCCGCACATACGCATGGCGATCTACAGGAATATCCTCGAGGCGGAAAGCTCCCTGCCCGGGGGCCGCGGCGCCCCGCGCTTCGAGCTGGCCCGCGAGGACTGGGACGCCGACGGCAGGCCGGAGCTGCTGGCCGAAGGGGAAAAGGCCAATTTCTATTTCTCGCCGGCAAAGGGCGGCGGGATGTGGGAGTGGGATTACAAGCCGCGCCGCGTGAATTTCGGCTCCATAATGTGGCGCCACCCGGAGGCTTACCACGAGGGCGAGGCCAAAGGCATAGCGGTCAGCGAAAAGCGCCGCGCCGCCGAAGAGGAGCTGAAAAAGAACCTGGCTTACGACTGGCATCCCCGCATGAGCCTGCTGGACCACTTCCTTCATCCCGAGACCGTCCCGGAGGCTTTTGAAAAGGCCTCCTACGGCGAGCAGGGCGACTTCGTTCTCGGCGAGTATTCTTTCAAGCATTCCGAAGAGGCCGAGGGACTGCTTATCAAGTTCAGCCGGGAGGGCAGCGTCTGGTCCGGAGGCGCCCGCCTGCCGGTCCGCGTGGAAAAAGACGTCCTGCTGAGGCACGACGGCTCCTGGCAGGCCGGTTACAGGATAACTAACCTTGCCGGAACCCCGGCGGACTTCTGGTTCGGCACGGAGCTGGCCCTGGCTTTCTCCGGCTGCGCCGCGTGTCCGCGCGGCGTGTTCAAGGGCGTGAGTACGCGCGCTTTCCCCGACCAGGTTTACGGCGGGGTGGAGCTGGAGCTGTCCGAGCCGCACGACCTGTGGACTTTCCCGCTGGAAACTGTTTCCCGCTCCGAGGAAGGGGCTGAGAAAACCTACCAGGGCGCGGTGATGCTGGCCCATTTCAAGCGCCGGCTGGAGGCTGGCGCCTCTTTCAGCTTCAAGCTGGAGGTGCGCCCGCTGTGATAGCAGCTCTTAAAGTCGTTCTTTCCTCCGCGCTGTCCGGCCTGCTGGGCCTGGACGCCGTGCAGGCGGGGCAATTCCTCCTGTCGCGCCCGGCTTTCGTGGGCCCCGTGCTGGGCTGGCTGAACGGCTGCCCGCTCGAGGGCGCGCGCCTGGGCATACTGCTGGAGCTGCTTTACATAGATTTCATCCCGGTCGGCGGCGTGGTGCCGCCCAACGGCACCGCGGCTGCCGCGGCGGGCGTGCTTGCCCACTCCGCCGGCGGGCTGGCGCCTTCTCTTTGTTTTTTTTGGGGTTTAGCGGCGGGGACTCTGTTTTCACCGATAGAATACCGGCTCAGGGCTTCGCGCTCTCCCTGGAACGCGGTTATAGAGGCGCAGGTAAGATCGGGCGAATTTTCCCTGCAGCGCTGGCTGGCTAAGTCTATGCTTATTGAGAACGCCTCCCTGGGGGCTTATGTCCTGGCTTGGACGGCGCTGGCGGCCGGCCTGGCCTGGCTGCCCGGTATAAGCGCCCTTTACCCGGGCACGGATTTCGCCTATTCTCTCATGCCCTGGCTGGGGCTGAGCGGGCTGTATTTCAGGTTCAGAACGCAGATCTATAAAAAAGGATAGAGGATAAGATTTTTGAACTCACCGCGGAGGCGCGGAGGTCGCAGAGGGCAGATTATGCAGAGGACAGAAATATTAAGTGCTGATTTTCTCCGCGACCTCTGCGTCTCAGCGGTGAATATAAGGTTAATTCAATATGTTTTTTAAGATGTTTTTGAGGTCATTTTTTATACAGGCGGGGTGGAACTATGAGAGGTTCCAGAACCTGGGTTTCGCCTTTTGCCTGCAGCCGGCGCTTGAGAAGATCTACCAGGATAAGGACGCGCTGAAAGCCGCCCTGCTGAGGCATTTGCA
>JAUSCK010000265.1 GCA_030651035.1 Elusimicrobiota bacterium | reverse complement strand
GCGCTGAGAACAGCCAGGTCCGGGTCAGCCGGGGCCGGCGCCAGGCCCGCGGCGGCCTTCCACTGCGTCCAGGTGCGGTCCTTGAACATGCGCTCCGGCTCAATAGCGTACGCGGCCCCACCCGCAGCCCGGCGGCACGTGCGGGAAGCCATGCTCGATCTCCCGCTCTATGTTGTAGCGGGTCCCCGGCAGCAGCGCCGCAAATTTGCGGTCCACGCGGTAACGGCGGTGCATCTGGGCCACAAAGTCCAGCACCTGCAGATAATCTTTGCCGGAGGAATGCCGCAAGCCGCGCCCCAATTGCTGCACATTGTTATCCTTGGCAATTGGTCAGCAGCCTGCTGACCAATTTCACTTCCCGCTAGTCTCCCGCCAAAACCAGATATTTCCCGCGCATTTCTTTTGCGGTTGAAGCTCCTCCGCCGCCAAAGCCCTCTTCAAGCAGCAGTGAGACCTGGGCCGGCGATGGCAGCTCTCCCTTTAAATTATCCGGCACCGTTTTAAAGACTTTGTAGGTGGAAACGCCAATGGGCTTTTTGGATTCGCGCAGGGAATATTCAACGATCATCCTTTTCTTACTCTTGCAGATAACTATCCCGATGGACGGGTTCTCCTCTGGCGTTTTAACCAGCGAGTCCAGCGCGGCCAAGTAAAACTGCATCTTGCCGATGTACTCCGGCATGAACTCGCCCACTTTAAGCTCTACCGCCACAAGGCATTTTAAATGCCGGTGATACAGGAGGATGTCGATGAAGTATTCCTGCCCGTCCACCTCAAGGCGGTATTGGCTGCCGGCGAAAGTGAAGACCCCGCCCATTTCGGTCAGGAACCTGTTTACTTTTGAGATTAGGTCGCGCTCAAGCTCTTTTTCGCTGTGCTCTTCGCTAAGTTCCATTAGATCGAAGGTGTATTCGTCCTTTATGGCCAATTTGGCCTGACTGCGGACGTTTTCGGACACTGTAGTATCGAAGTTCGTTTGGTTGGCCAGATATTTCCTGAAAGTCTGGGCTTCAACGTTAAGAACCAGCACGTCTTTTGTCCAGCCGAATTTACGTGTCATCCGAATGTAAAATTCCCGCTCTTGGTCGTCCGAGCATTTTGACATCACTATCAAATGCTTCGACCAGCTAATTTCTCCAACCAATGGTTGGAGTTTTGGTTTGCCGCTATAAGCATTATAGAATTGGCGCATATACCACAGGTTTTGCGTAGAAAATCCTTTGACTCCGGGGAATTCCGCCCGAAGATCTAATGAAAGTTTTTCTACCACGGATTTTCCCCATGTCGCGCCCCTTTGGCGTTCTGTAATCATCTTGCCAATATCCCAGTTCATTTTTATCAGCTCTGTATTTACAACTTTCAGCGCCGCATATTGTGCCGCGCGTATACGTTGCTTGATATCCGCCAGCAACGTGCCGTAACCAGGAACAATTTCTTTAGACATAAGCCCCCCTGCGATATAAATAGCATAGCAGACGAACCCGACAACGGCGTGTCGGGTTGGAAATGTCTATTTTTTTAGGAAAATCCACATTTCTGCCACCATTGGTGACAGTTTTAACAGGAAAACAAGCCACGACCTATTTGTGCAGCCAATGGTTGCACTTTTGTATTTCTTGCACCAATGGTGCAAGTTTTGTGTTTGGGAGGGGCCAAAGCCTATTTCCCCAACCAATGGTTGGAGTTTTGGTGCTTCGGCTAATTCTCGCACCAATGGTGCGAGTTTTAGCCGCCTACGCGGTTGGCTTCGAGGAGCTCCGCCGGCATGGCGTGTTCCAGCTCCCAGACCATGGAGATTGGGCGTTCGCCAGTGAACGAAACCTGCTTGCCGCGGCCTAGGAACTGGAACGGGGCCGTCAGGGGGCCATTGGTGCGATTCAACCGCACAAAGAGGTAGATGGAATAACCGCGGGCGGCGTGGGCGATTAGGTTCTGCCCTGTAGGACAGGCTTGCGGGGTGGTGCTCTGGGACTCCCAGTGCAGGCGGGTCAGATTTATTGGGTAGTCCTTGTACAAGGTGGTGGCCGAAAAGTCTTTGTCGCTTTTGTTCAGGGTTATCAGCAGAGCGTAGGCTTTCTTCTCCGGGAAATGCAGCACGCCAACGCCTTTCTGGGTGGACTCGCTGAAAGTGTCCCGGCCGAAGGCGGCCTGGATCTCGTTATTGGTGTAGCTGCCGTGCAGTTCCAGGGGCAGGGCGTACGGCTTATGGCCGGCGCACAGGGTAACGTCCATCTGGTAGTCGGCCACCTCGCGCAGGTCGGCCAGGATGCTGGTATTAGCGGCAAGCCGCCGGAAGGCCTCCTCGCGAGTGGCCAGGCCCCGTCGCTCGCCTTTAGTATCCCACAGCAGGGACTACCCGGCTCATTTGACTATTTCCGAGACACTGTCTCGGAAATTGACAACCCGTCCGCCTTTCGGGCCGCCGTACCGGGGATTAACTTAGGATAACCCTTAAATAAAGTTTATCTCAAGTTTTTTGCCGAACACATGGGCGATTTTTTCCAATGTCGTGTACGAGGGTTTATATCGGTCCTTCTCCATCCGGGAGACCACCTGCTGCTTGGTATGAAGTTTTCTCGCAAGCTCCGCCTGCGTCATATGAGCGCGCTCCCGCAGGTCCGCTATCTTGTGCGCGATAAGAAGGGCGGATACGCCATCCTCATAAGACTTCCTCATTGACGGAGTCTTCAGGAATTCCTTCTCAAGGTCCTCATGGGTATACTCTTTTTTCTTCATAATTTTGCCTCTTACCCCAAATACGCAGTTCTGATCGCTTTTGCCTTGTCTATTTCCGCCTGAGGAACGGCGCGGGTCTTTTTCAGAAACCCATGCGTGAGGACGATGTCGTGCCCGCTAAAGAAGTACAGGACCCTGGGCTCATAATGCGCGAACGTAACGCGCAGTTCATAGATCTTATCCTGCAAGTAGCTGACATACTGGGATTTTGCCAGCGGCCCCATAAGAGAAAGATATTTAATATGCTCCGCCACTTTGCAGCCAACCTTTTCCGGCAGGGAAAAGATAAAGTCACGGACAAAGTTCTCCCCCCGACGCGAAACAAAATAGATCACCTTGTACATCTGGCTACCTCCCCGGGGGAGCGCGCAGTAACATCTATTTTGCTGTAATTACAGTATACAGCATAATTGTTGTATAGTCAAGCCCCCATCTCTTGCCGCAGGAAAATCGAAAGTGATTTTTTTCCGCGCCAAACCGCTGTGGCAAAATTCCCGTCGGTGGCGGCCCCAAAGATAGCGGACCGGCCTAAACACATATT
>JAUSCK010000260.1 GCA_030651035.1 Elusimicrobiota bacterium | reverse complement strand
TCGTCGAGAAAACGCTGTCCTGGGTCATTCTCGCGCGAATTTAAAAGGCCATTTTTGCAAATTTGCAAAAATGGCTGTAAACGCGGATTAAAGGCTTTTAGTGGTAAGGGGCCATTTCCGCCGGCAGCGACCGAGGGAGCGGGCGCCACGGCCGCCAGGCCGGGGCGGTGGGGCGCGGAGGGCTGTTTCTTCCAGGATGAGAGCGGGCTGGGGATCTATGAACCCGCCCTTTTTTTTGCAAAGCAAAAAAACAAGGGCGGGGAATAAGGAGCGGTCCGAAGGCCCCACAAACCCCCGCCATGGGCGGGCGGTTTGTGGGGGATGCAGTATACCTTCGTGAGCGCGGGCCTTGCCGCCGGCGGCGGCAAGGCTCGCGCGATTGCGCAAGGGTGGGGAATAAAGAGCGGCGTGGGGCGTAAGGTTAATTCCCCAACCTCATTTTTTCCCGTAAGGGAAAAATGGGTTGGGGCGTCGTTGTAAGGAAGCCGGCCCGGCCCAAGCGAAGCCCCGCCCTTTTGGTCTGCGTCTTCATCCAAAAGGGCGGGATGAAGCGCAGGTCCGGCCGGTTTCCTTTTAAGGAACTCCACTTCGTAAAGAGCGGCCCGCAGGCCCCACGAACTGGCCCGCCCGGCGGGCGAGCGCCACGGCCAGCAGGCCGGGGCGGTGGGGCGAACGGCCAAAGAGCGCAGCCTTTCCCGCCTAAAAGCCGGGCGGGAAAGGTTGGGCTACTGGCCGCGAAGGGCCGTTTCATTGTCGTGGAAAGCGGACCGCCGCCGGCAGCCAGGGAACATGCGGGCGCGCGGGGGTGGTCGTGGTAAGGAAGCCGGCCTGGCCTAAGCGAAGCCACGGCCGCCAGGCCGGGGCAAAGCGCAGGTCTGGCCGGGTTTCCTTTTTATGGGGAACTCTACTTCGTGAAGAGCGGCCCCGCGTCCGGCTGCGCCGCCTTGACCGCACAAGCGGGGAAGGCGGCGCGGCTGGCCGCGAAGGGCCGTTTCCTCAGACCATAACGTCTAGGCGCTCGTCGTAAACCGTGGGGTAGAATGACACGGGCACGTCGGGGAAACGCTGTCCTGGCGC
>JAUSCK010000256.1 GCA_030651035.1 Elusimicrobiota bacterium | reverse complement strand
CAAGAAGGCCGTCTGCAAGACCTTTGAAATAATGGGCGAAGCCCTGCGCGAGAACCGCAAGGTCGTTATTTCCAACTTCGGGACCTTCAAGGTCAAAGAGCGCATGCCGCGCCAGATGCGCAACCCCAAAACCAACCAGCGCGTGATGGTGGGGCCGCGCAAAAGCATCCGCTTCAAGCCGTCCAAAAAGCTTACTATAGGAATGTAGTAAATCGGAAATCGAAGGTCGAAAGTCGAAAATCGGGGATCGGGAATCTTGGATCGGAGACCGAAAATCGCGCGATGACTGAGAAGACTTATTTTACGATACTGGAAGTATCAAGAAAGGCGCAGGTGCCGGAGTACACCATACGCTACTGGGAACAGAAGTTCAGGCTGCTCCGGCCGCTGCGCCTGGCCAGCGGCCACCGCCGCTACACCCGCGCCGACATAGACACGCTGCTGGAGATAAAAGACCTGGTTTTCGTGAAGGGCTATTCCCTGGAAGGGGCGCGAAAGGCGCTGGCCGAAAAAAAACGCCGGAAGAAAGCGGTCAAGGCCACCGCGGCTACAGCCTCCGCCAAGCACGACCTGCTTGAAGACATCCGGAAAGAACTGCGCCAGCTTATTAAAGAACTTTGAGCCGGATCGCGCCCCGCGAGATGGTTCCTCGTCCTGCTTTCCTTATTTTGCTATAATAAAAGTCTGTTCTTTTTAAGCCAGGATTTTTAGCAGTTCCGTTTTGCGTTACCGGGGCGTGGCTCAATGGTAGAGCGCTCGCTTGGGGTGCGAGAGACTGCGGGTCCGATTCCCGCCGCCCCGATAAAGCAATTTAAAGCAGCAGCCGGCCGAAAGGCCGGTTTTGTTTTTGTAGAATATTACCAGACAGACCCCGGGCAAGGAGACTAACATGAGCCGCAGAACCATACTGGCAGCGATCCTGATGTCGGCGTTTATTTCGCCTTCGACCGCGGAAACAAAGGGAGCCGCGCCCGGCCCGACCCCGGCCGCCCGCGCCAACACCATAGCCTTCAAGTTCTATGCAAAGGAAGCCGCCAAGCCCGGCAATGTCTTCTTTTCCCCATACAGCATTCACACCGCCTTCGCCATGGTCTACGAAGGGGCCCGCGGCAGAACAGCGAAGGAGATAGCCTCTGTCTTCGCGTTCCAGGAAAAGACCGCCGACCTGAGGCGCTCGCTGGACAGCCTCAAAAAAGACCTGGACTCCGCCGTAAAGGGCGCCGAGTTCAACCAGGCCAACTCCTTCTGGGCGCAGAAAGATTACAAATTCCTCCCGGCTTACCTTAAGACCCTGCGCGGCTCTTACGGCGCGGAGGCCCGCCAGGTGAACTTCATGGAGAAAGCCGAAGAGGCCCGCGGCGAGATAAACGGCTGGACCGAAACACGGACGAAGGGAAAAATAAAGGATCTTTTCCCCGAAGGTTCGCTCGACCCGCTCAGCCGCCTGGTGCTGGTTAACGCCGTATATTTCAAGGGGACCTGGCAGGTGCCTTTCAACAAGGGCATGACCGCCGACGCCGACTTCACAAAGGCCGGCGGGGAAAAAGTAAAAGTTAAAATGATGGCGGCCGCCGGCACCCGGCAGGCGGAGTATTCGGAAAACGAAGAGCTGCAGGCGCTGCGCCTGCCCTATAAGGGCGGAGGCCTTTCCATGCTCGTCCTGCTCCCCGGAAAGGGGAAAAGCCTTGCCGATGCGGAGAAGTCCCTGACCGGCGAAAAGCTCGAGTCAATAAGAAAAGGCCTTGCGGAGCAGAAGGTTAAGGTTTTCCTGCCCAGATTCACCTTCAGCTCCGGCTTCACGCTGAACGGCGCGCTGGCGGACCTGGGCATGCCCGCGGCCTTCACTGAAACGGCGGACTTCTCCGGCATGGACGGGACGACCAAACTTTATATACAGAAGGCTTTCCACAAAGCTTTCGTGGAAGTCAACGAGGAAGGCACAGAGGCCGCCGCCGCCACGGGCGTGGCTATGGGGCTGAAATCGATGCCTGCCCTCGACTTCGCGATGTTCCGCGCCGACAGGCCCTTCCTGTTCTTTATAGAGGATTCAAAAACGGGCCTGATACTCTTCATGGGCAGGATGGAAGACCCCGCGAAACAGTAGCCCAATTTTTACTCCGCAGAGAACCCGGCTTTCACCACGGCCGCCTTCAGGTCTTTGAGGGCGGCCTTATTTTCGTCGAATTCCACGGAAGCCTCCGCGCGCTCCAGGCTCACTTCCGCGAAGTTCACACCGGGCACCCGCTTGAGGGCGTTCTCGGCGCTCAGCCGACACCCGCCGCAGGTCATGCCTTTTATTTTAATGATCGTTTTCATAAAGTTCACCTCAAGGTAATATTATACCTGCTATAATTTCTTTATGGAAACAGCGGTACCGGGATATCCTTTAAAAGTCGCGCTTATCTACGGGGCTAAACCCTCCGGGCACTACGCCGCCGCCCTGGCCGTCGCGGAATTCCTGCCGCCGAGCATAATCGAGCCGGTCTTCTTCGACCTCTCCGAAGTGTATCCCGACTTCGGGCCCTTCGTGGCCAGGACCTACCTGCAGCTGCTCAGCAAAACTCCCGCCGTGTGGGATTATGTCTACGACAACGACTTCGTGGTCTTCGCCGCCAGCGCCTTAAGGGAATCCATCCTGCCGTTCTCTTCGCAGAAGCTGGCCGACCTGCTGGTCAGGAAAAATATCCGCGCGGCGATCTCGACGCAGGCTTTCTCGTCGGTGCTGATAACGAAGAACCGGGGCCTGGCGCGCCTTCCGCTTTTTTCCGTGCTTACGGATTTCTGCGCCCACGCCTACTGGCCCCCGGTAGGGGTAAGCGCCTACTTCGCCCCGGAAAAGTCCGCCGCGGCCATGCTGAAAGAAAAAGGCGCCCCGCCGGAAAAGATCTTCCTTACCGGCATCCCCGTGCGCAAGGAGTTCACCGGCCCCCAGCCCTCCAAAGCCGCCGCCAGGAAAGAGCTGGGCCTGGCGCCGGGCCTGTTCACCGTGCTGATAACCGGGGGCAGCCGCGGGCTCGGCGATCTCTTTTCCGCGGCGCAGGCCGTAAAGCCGCTGCTGGGCAGGATACAGGTGGTGGTGCTTTGCGGCAGCAACCACAGGCTCTGCCGCCAGGCTGAAAAAGAACTGGACACGAAAAAGTTTTTGCGCTTCGTCGGCTTCACCGACTCGCCCGCGCTCTACTACGCCGCGGCCGACCTGGTGATAGGCAAGCCGGGCGGCGTTACCCTGGCCGAAACCATGGCCCTGGCGAAGCCTTTCATTATCTACTCGCCCCTGCCCGGCCAGGAGGAGCGGAACACAAGCTTCCTGCGCCGGCACAAGCTGGCCGAGACCGCGGCCTCGCCGGACCAGCTGCCCCCGCTGATCAAAAAATACCTGGCTGCCCCGCAGGCGCTGGCCCTGGCCTCGCGCCGCCTTGCCGGGCACGCCCGCCCCCACGCGGCGCGCGACATAGCCGAAAAGATAATACATCTGCTCACCGGCAATGGGGGATAAGAGTCGGGGGTCGGGAGAGGGGAATTCACCGCGGAGGCGCAGAGGTCGCGGAGTGGAGCGAAGCGGCACAGTAATGCGGGGCGAATAAGATGCACATCAACTGTATCTGACAAAAAGAACATCGCTCATTTTTTTCCGTCCTCTGCGACCTCTGCGCCTCTGCGGTGAAATTTGTTAGTTTGTTGGGAAGTTTGCGGGGTTTTGGTATAATATCAAAGTAGTAAAAAGCAGCTCTTCTTTTCAAAATCGGGGCGTGGCTCAGCTGGTAGAGCGCTCGCTTCGGGTGCGAGAGATCGTGAGTTCAAATCTCACCGCCCCGATTTTTATCCTTCATCCCTCATCCCTGCTGCCATTGCCTTGTCAATAGCACCTTGCCTACATATGGGCTTTTTAGTATTATTTAAGACAGGCAGGACAAAAACCTATGCGTTTAAGTTTCAGGGTTTACGGCAGCGTGCAGGGCGTGGGCTACCGCTGGTTCGTGAAAGAAACAGCGGAGAAGCACCGCGTAGCGGGCTGGGTGCGCAACGCGCTGGACGGCTCGGTGGAGGGGGAAGCGCAGGGCGGCGTCCCGGCGCTGGACGGGTTCCTTAAGGAAATAAAAACCGGCCACCCCTGGGCCGCCGTAGAGAAAGCCGAAACGCAGGAAATGCTGGACCAGGAAAGTTCCGAAAAAGATTTTTACATCAAACCCACGGTTTAAAGAGGGACAAATGGCTGAAGAAAAAGAAACAGAAGAGCAGGAAGCGGAGCCCCAGGAGAAGGAGGAAAAAGGGAAAGGCCCTGAAAAAGAAAAGCTGGGCGCGATAAACATCGACTCGACCAACCAGTATATAAGGAAGATCAGCCAGATCGACCACAAGATCTCCCGCGAGGAGTCCCACGATCTCTGGAAGCGCGTAAAGCGCGGCGACCGCCGCGCCAAAGAGCGCATCATGGAGCTTAACCTGAAGCTGGTCATCCCCATAGCCAAGCGCTTCCTCTACCAGGGCGCCGACCTCATGGACCTGGTGGAAGAGGGGAACCTCGGCCTGCTGCACGCCATAGACAAATTCGAGCCGAGCAAGGGCTACCGCTTCTCGACTTACGCCTCCTACTGGGTGGAGCAGTACGTGCGCCGCTCGGTGGAAGAGAATTCCAAGACCATCCGCATCCCGCCGCACGCCTGGACCGCGCTGCGCAAGTGGCTTAAGCAGTGGGACGCCATGCACGGCAAGCTGGGCCGCGACCCGACGATGGCCGAGATGGCCAAGCACATGCACTGGAACGCCAACCAGGTGCGCACCGCCCTCAACGCCTCCGAAATAGTGACCGGGCTGTCCTCTATGGAAACCCCTCTCTCAAGCGGCGAGGGGATGGACGACACCGTGGGCGACACGCTGAGGGACACGGACTCCTCCACGCCCGACAACCTCATCTCCATCCTGCGCCTGCACGACGATCTTAAGGACGCGCTGGTGGAAATAGGCGACCGCGAGCGCATGATAGTGGAGTTCCGCTACGGGCTCACCGGCCAGACCCCGATGACGCTGAACGACATAGGCAAGAAACTGAGCCTTTCGCGCGAGCGCGTGCGCCAGATAGAGGAGCGGGCGCTGCTGCGCCTGCGCCGGGTGGCGGCCAAGATGGGCCTGATAGAGCTGGGCCGCAGGCCGGACCACACCAACCTGCAGCCGGGCTGGCAGCAGCCCAAGGTGAAAACGGATATACTGGGGGACGCCATTCCCACTAAGCCTTACGCGCCGCGGGTGCAGGTGAAGGCCAAAAAGAAATAGGCGGGGAAGCATTATGACTATGACCACCGGCGACTTAGCCGCCAGAATAAAGACCATCATCCGCGACGTGCCGGATTTTCCGAAGAAGGGGATAATCTTCAAGGATATCACGCCGCTGCTGGCCGACCACGCGGCCTTCAGCGAAATGATCAGGCACTTTGCCGGGCATTACAGGACCGCCGGGATCACCAAGGTGCTGGGCATAGAGGCCCGCGGCTTTCTGCTTGCCGCGCCCGTAGCCCTGGAGCTTGGCGCCGGCCTGGCCCCGGTGCGCAAAAAGGGGAAGCTGCCCTACAAAACGGTGGCCGCCTCCTACGCGCTGGAATACGGGACCGACACGCTTGAAATACACGAGGACGCCGTGAAGCCCGGAGAGAAGGTGCTTATAGTGGACGACGTGCTCGCTACCGGCGGTACCGCGGCCGCCGTCTGCGCCCTGGTGGAAAAGCTGGGCGGAGAAGTGGCCGGGATCGCCATGATGATAGAGCTGGAGTTCCTTAACGGCCGCGCCAAACTGCCTGGCCGCGACATCTATTCTTTGGTAAAATACTAGTACGCAGCAGCTCCAGATCGTTTTTATTTTAAGCTCCGCATACTGCTCCGGGTGGTTCAGCGCAGCGACCAAGCCCCCGTCGTTCAACGGATAGGACGAGAGTTTCCTAAACTCCAAATAGAGGTTCGATTCCTCTCGGGGGCACCAGTTTTAAGTAAAGTTCAGCCTTTAATCTTAGGAGTTACACTATGCCTTCAGAAACATGGATAGCCAGCGGAAAGCCGGATGGGGCGGCGCCCGCCAGGTCCGACCTGGCCCTTGCCTGGATAAAGAAGAACCGCGAGACCTTTATAGGCTCGGTGGTTATCCTCCTGGCCGCCATAGTCTTCTCCGTGTACTTTTTAATTCACTACCGCGGCCTGCGCGACACCGCCTGGAAAAGCCTTTTCATGGCCCAGCAGGTAGGCTACGGCGGCAACCTGGCGGAGGCGCAGAAGCAGCTTGCGGCCATCGAAACCTCTTACGGCAGCACCAGCGCCGCGCCCTACGCCACCCTCACCAAGGGCGATATGTTTTTTGGGCAGGGCAAGTTCAAGGAAGCCGGCGCGGAGTACGCCAAACTGTTCAACGCAAAGGAGCTTGCGCCTATAGCCGTCTATAACGCGGGCAAATGCAAAGAGGCCGAAGGGGATATGGCCGGAGCCCAGGTGCAGTATTCGGATTTCCTGCTAAAGAACCCGGAGCACTTTATCGCCCCGGAGGTTCACTCCTCGCTGGCCCGCGCGCAGGAGCTCGCCGGCGCCAAAGACCTGGCCAGGACCACCTACGAGAAGATAGTCCTGCTCTACCCGGACACCTCCTGGGCCGCGCAGGCAAAGGCCAGGCTTACCCCGCCGGCGCCCGCCCCGGCAAAAAAATAAGGCCCCGCTTCCGGCCAAAACAAAAAAAGCCGAAAAACCGTCCGCCGCAAAGCGGGCGGTTTTTTTGTTTTAAGGGGGAAACCGCAGGCCGCCAAAAGGTAAGCCCAAGCTATTTTTGTTATAATTTAAACCAATGGCAAAGCAGTCAACCAGATCCAGCGCCTTCGGCTTATGGCTCGCGGCTTACGGCGCGGCCGCGATACTCCTGCCTGCGGCCGCGCAGGCCACAAAGCTGGACCTTTCCTCCAACGTCGAGATAAAGGCCGGCAATTACCAGAACCTGGTCTACGGCAACGCCACCAATTCACAGCCTGTTTTTTTCGAAACCGCCACCCTCGGCTTCGTGATAAAAGGCATCAACCTGGAAAAGACGCAGGACTCCACCATGGACGTGGGCATAGTGCTGCAGAGCATAGGCCCGGGAGCCTCCTCGAACACCGTGATCTCCCCGCAGTTCATCGACGCCGCCGCCCGGCTGCCCAGCGCCAACGGCACGCCGTTCATACGCTCCGCCTACGTTAAGATCTACAAGTTCATGCTGCCAGGCATGACCGCCACCTTAGGCCGGCAGGACTTCCTGCTCGGCCAGGGCATAACGCTTTCCGGCGGGGACCTGGGCCTGGCCGGCGGCCGCCTTGAAGCCGACAATATCCTGGGCAAAATAAAGGCGGATCTTTTCATCTTCAGGCCGTTCAAGAACAACCGTTTCTTTAAGATCTACGGCGGCACTGCGTACTTTCCGTCCACCGAAGGCCTCTGGCAGGTCTACCATTTCTGGGAGAAGGACGACGGCGCCGCCCAGGACATAATGTTCAACGCGCTGTCCAAGACCAAGAAATTTACCGGCGTACGCTACTTCTTGAGCCAGAAGCAGCTTACCTTTGACGGCGAGGCCGTAATACAGCGCGGCACCGCAAAAAAGACCGACGGCGGCACCGGCAAGTATGAAGCCCACGCCTTTATGCTTAAAGGCTCCTGGAGCCAGGACATCTCCTTCTTCGGCCAGTCGAGGGTCCGGCTGGCCTACGGCAGGTCAAGCGGCAACCCGGGTTCCGATTCGGCCACCGATAAGGCCTTTTTTCCCGCCTTCGGAGGCAAGTTCAGCGGCCTTGAGCGGAAGGGCTACGGCGCCATAGCCGGCGCGAGCCTCTACGATATTATAAAGACCTCCTCAACGGCCAACGGCCTGCCCTACGGGGTCTCCGGGCTGAATATTATCAACATAGGCGTGGACCTGCCCTACAAAAAACTGATCATCTCAGCGGACCTCTACAAGTTCCGCGCTTCAAAGAATGCCGCTGACGGCTCGCTTCAGGTAGCCAGCGAAACGGACCTGAAAGCCGCCTACCCTTTGGGGGAAAACATGCAGTTAAGCGCCGTCTATGCTGTTTTCACCCCGCTGGGCCTCTACCCTCAAAGCAGGCAGGCGAAACTCATCTACGGGGCAATTTCGGCTAAGTTCTAGGCAGGGAAACAGCCGAACGGCCAGGCAGCGGGGCGGCAGGAAGGAGCGGAAGCGGGGCGGGGAGGGGGAAAAGTCAGATGGATCTTATACCGGCTTCAGGCCGGTTTTTTATTGCCCTGCTGTCCAGGAGAAAAGGGGGGAATCGCCCCCCTCCCCTCCCTTCAAACAAGTGCCATATAAAGCCGCGGATGCCCAGTCTACCCAACCACCCTGCCGCCAAGTTATCCACAGGTTATCAACATATGTTGACATATGACTGCCATATGCCAGACATATATTGACATATAAAAGATTATTGGATAAAATAATGGTTCGCCCACACATAAAAAGAACGGTTTTACAGAGAGGCCGACACCATGAATTACAAGCTCAGGATCAAGCACCCTTCAGGAGCGGAATTTGAGGCAGAGGGACCAGCTGAATTCATCCTGAGCGAAAAAGAAGGCTTTTTAAACAGCCTGATAGCCCCCGGGAAAGGGGCTTCCGCGCCGGAAGCGCAGCCGGGAACCGGCTCCGAACCGGGCTGGGGCGCCCTGGTAGAGACAAAAAACGGGCTGACGACCCTCAGAAACAAGCACCCCGGTGTAAAAGCAGGAGAGGCGGCGCTACTCCTCATGGCAGCTGAAAGACAGCTGATAGGCCGCCCCGAGATCAGGGCTATAACGCTGTCAAAAGCCGTAAGAACCTCAGGCTATGCCCCGGAAAGGCTAGACCGGCTATTAGCCAGGGCGACAAGAGAAGGCCTGGTAAAAGCCTCCGGAACAAAGAGAAACAGGGCCTACCATATAACAGACAAGGGCCTGGAAGCGGCTTGGCTAGAGGCCAGAAAGCTGGACCGCTGAACAAATAGCGCCGATTATCCGCCCGGTTAAGACAGCAGCCTGACCACCACAAGCAGGCTGCCGGCACAATTACCCGCAAAACCAGCCAAAAACACCACAGACAAGAACCAGCGCCCCGCCCCGGCTACTGCTTACGATAAGATATATTATGTTAACATAGCAATCCCCGCCGACAAGGCGCGTCAAGCTATAATAACAATCATTGTTATACGAATAGTGCTTATATTATAACCACTATTTACACATATATAACTCCATTTATAGTATTTTATAGTTAGCAGACTAAAGCCCGGCTTTCAGAGCGCGGCCAGGTGTTTTTCAAAAGTAGAAAGCTAAAAACTTGCCAACTTTACAAAGATCGCGGACCCGCGAAAGCCGGAATTCAGGCCGAAACGGGGCCTCTCCAAAATGCCACGAAGAGGTGCGAAAAGCCGGGATCCGGCAAGCCCGGCCACCGGCCAGCTTTTCGAAGTCCGCAACAGGGCCTGGACAGCAAAACAGGCAAAGGGGGTCAGGGAGGCCGCCACCCCCCCTTAACCCGGCTGCCAGCCCAAAACACCGCCAGGAACCCGTAAAAGCATGCCTGTAAATACCCCAAAAATCAGCCAACTTTTAAGGAATTAACAGTGCCATGAAGCGCCGGAGGGGGCAGAAGGAAGGAATAACAGGCAAACCCCGCTGGCCTCAGAAAAAGCAATGAAGGGCTGAAAGAAGCAAAACGGCGAGCATAGAGCATGCGCATAAACCAGGTAAGGGATCTACAATGAGAAATACGACACGTGAAAATCGTAAGAAAGGCCGGCCGGCCACAAGGTTTCCTCTTGGTGGTGGGGGAAGGGCAGGAAGGAAGGACTGAAAGGCGGAAAATGAGGGAATCAAGACCGAAAATCAGGACATTGAAGACAGCTGTCCGCGAAACAGACAAGCTAGAACATTATTATAAGGAGATAATCAGGGGTCAGCGCCGGTAAGTATACGATATGGCGGGTATTAGCAGCAGGTAGCCGCATAAAAGCAGCGCGGGGGACAATATTGCCCAGCCGTTTTGCCCCCCCGGATCCGCCTTGTGCAGCAAAGCGTAACCGGAAAGTATCAATACCGCCGCCAGCAGCCAAAGGGCGCGCCTTTTTACGGAATCCCCCCCCGTCCCGCCCGACTCCGGGGACGGCGGAACGGCCGCGGGGTCCTGGCGGGCCTGCTGAGGCCCCGCCGCGCGGTTTTTCCGTACGCTTTTCTTTGACATTAAATGCCGCCTGCCCGTCCGGCGCCGGCCGCGGGCAGGGTCCGTTTATTTCGGCTGGCTCTTCAGCCTCATCATGATGCGCTGGCGCGTAAAATCAAGCATGCTTTTATTGGAGGGATCCGTCTCGGCCGCGTAGAGCTCATCTATAAACTGCAGGCTGCGGGCGTCGCCCACCGCGGCTATGACGTTCAGCGACTGGCTCTTAAGGCTCATATCCTGGGACTTGACGAACTCGTAAGCAGTAAGCAGCCCGTCGCTCGAACCCATTTTAGACAAAGAAAGCGCGGCCTCGATGCGCAGCTCCGGCTGCTCCTCTTTAGCCAGCAGCTTCGTGATTTCCGCGGCGGAAGAGGTGTCGCCTATGGTGCCCAGGGCCCTTACGGCCTCAAGCCTGACGTACTGGTCGGGGTCTTTCATGGCCGTGGCCAGGGCGCCGGCCGCTTTTTTAGACTGCAGCAGCCCCAGCGCGGAAATCGCGCCGCGGCGCATATTGGCGTCGTCGGAAGAGAGCAGGGCTATTATTTCGTCCTCGGCGGGAGCGTACTTCATTACGGCCAGCGTATGCAGCGAGGCGTAGCGCACGGCGGGGGAGGCATCCTTGAGGGCTTTTACCAGGGCGCGGCCTGAGGCCTGGTCCATGATGTAGGAAAGAGAGATGGCCGCCTGCTGCCGCACGCTGGCGTCGGCGTCCTTTAAGAGCATCTCGGCGAGTTTGGGAGAGGCCTCGCGCCAGGTCAGCATTCCCAGGGCGTCCGCCGCCGACTGCCGCACGCGGGGAGCGTCGTCCGACAGGGCGGTCATAAGGGCCGGCGCGCCTTTCGCGTTGCGGCTCAGGCCGATAACATCGGCGGCCTGGCGGCGCTCCGCCGGGTCCTTGGATTGAATTTTTTCAAGCGCCTCGTCCAAAGGGTCGATGACCGGGGTTGTGGATACAACCGGGGCTGCGGCCGGGGCCGGGGCTGCGGCCGGGGCGGAGGCGGGAACGGCTGCGGCGTCGGGCTTTGCGGCCGGCTTTACGGCCGGCTTTACGGCCGCTTTTTTTGCCGCGGGTTTCGCCGTTTTAGGCGCGGCTGTCTGCGCGCAGAGCAGCAGCGCCGGCGCGAAGAGTAAAGTGACGAATAAAGTCGTAATTTTAATGTTCTTCATAGTCTGAATTCTAGTATATTCTCCCTATTGATTGCTATAGCAGCCAGACAGCCGGGCGGCAAGGCGGCCGGAAGGCTTTTCAGGACCACGCGTCCCGGTTCCTGCTGCCCTGGAGCCAGGCCGTCAAAAGAGCGGCCCAAGGTAGAAGTAAAATATTTTGCCGCCGTCCGAGGTGCGCACGGCATAATCAAAACTGAGCACCAGCTGGAAAGTCTGCAGCACGAAGGTGTGGACGTTAACGCCCGCCCCGACCGCTCCCCTGATCCCGGAAAGGCCGAAGCGCCGCAGCTCGCCGCCGTCGTTCCACCCGTAAGCGGAGTCCACGAAAAGCTTGCCGTAGATCGACTTGAAATAAAAATCCGGGAACATGTACCACATATAGTAGTTCATGTCCTTCACCAGCGGCACCCGCAGCTCGGCGTTGTTCAGGAAAACGCCCGCGCTTTCGTTCATGGAGGAAGAGCCGGAAAAGCCGCGCACCCCCCCCAGGCCGCCGAAGTCGAACGCCAGCCTGTCGCGCCCGGTGCTGCGGCCGGCCACGAAGCGGTTGACAAAGGCCGAGCGCTTCGACAGCGGGAAATATTTGAGGTACTGCAGCGTATATACGTCGTACTTGATGTTCCCGCCGGCTTTCTCCCGGGCCGCTAGCCAGGAGAGCTCCGTGCGGGAGCCGCGCACCGCGGTCAGGTAAAGGCCGTTCACCGTGTCGCGCACGTAGGCCGTCTGGACGGCCCGGGTGCGCAGCCTTTCGGTATACCGGATGTCCTTATACTCGTTGGTCTCGTCCTTGACCAGCGCGAAGGCTTCAAGGCGGTTAAAGCGGTCGAAGGGCCAGGCGGTCCCCGCGGCCTGGCGGGAATAGCGCTTGTCGTATTCAAGCCGGTCGGAGTTAAGTATGCCGTTGTAGGTAAGCGCGCTGGTCTGCAGGAAAAACGGCATGCGCCAGCGCACGTAGGAATAGTTCGCCTGCAGGCTGAGGTACTCGGCGCCGGAGTTATAGTTAAGGTAAAGGTTCAGGTTATGGCGGCCCAGCATGTCGGAGGCCTGCCAATAGTTCATCCAGAAAAGCCCGCCCGGCGAGGAAAAAAGGAAGGCCGGAAAAAAAAGGTCGGTCGAGGCTTTGAACCTGTAGGGCAGGAAGGCCCCGCTGGAGGCGCTTACGTCGAAAGACGCAGGCGGGTCCGGCCGCGGCCCCTCCTGTTTTTCGTACAGGAAATTTTCCGGGGGGGCGGCGTACACGTCCATGCCCCCCCGCCTGAAGGCCGAAAAATAGACCTTATCCGCGGACACGGCCGGATTGAAGATCCCCCCCAGGCTGCGCGTCAGGCGCGACACCGTCCCGGAGGCCCGCTCCTTCCGGTAAAGCTCGAAGTTGTCGCCGGCATCGGCGATAAAATATATCCCGGAGCCGTCCGCGGAATACACCGGGTCGTAAACGCTGCCCCCGGCGAGGGGCTCCTCCACGGGCGCCCCGCCCTGCCGCAGCTCGCACAGCGCCCTGGCCGGGCCTCCCGGGGTTTCTATCTCGCAGGAATAAACGAGGCTTTTACCGTCGGGGGAGTAGGAGGGGGAAGCCTCGTCCCGGGCGCTGTCCGTCAGCCTCGCGGCGGCGGACAGCGGCAGCTCCCCCCCGGCGGCCAGGAGGTCCGCGGGGGCCTCGTAAAGATCGTTAAAGCCGCCCTGCATGCCGACGAAGACCAGCCTTTTCCCGTCCGGTGAAAAGGCCGGCTGGCGCATTTCGGCAAGCCCCGCCACGGACGCGCGCGCAACTTTACCGGAGGCCGGCTCATACAGGAAAAGGTATTCCCTGTGGTTCTTCTGGCCTGAGAAAGCGAGGTACTTGCCGTCGGGAGACCAGGAAACGGCCACGGCGTGCGCTGGATTGTCAGTAAGTCTTACTACTTCCGAGCCATCGATATTCATAGTATAGATTTCTGTATTGCCATCACGATTTGAATAAAAAAGAATCTTCTTGCC
>JAUSCK010000255.1 GCA_030651035.1 Elusimicrobiota bacterium | reverse complement strand
ATATGGAGAGGCCAGGCCAGTAGCGGCGCTCCTCGGGATGGACGCCGCCCCTGGCCTGGCCCGCCTTAAATGCCCCCGCCCATTCATGATACAGCATATTAACCCACCCGAAGAATTTACCGAAAAAACTAAAAATACCCTTTTTCATCCCAACGCCCCTATCTAGTCTGCTGGCTGTTAGGTGCGGGCGAGGTAATGGAGCAAGTATAGGCCGCGTGGTCTACGGTTTATACGTGTTTACCCGCCACGCCACTTCGGCCTTCAGTTTAGCCGGCTCCAGCACGGTAATGGCTGGCAGAAAGCGCAGGATGTTGGGCACCACCTCGTTGTAGTGCGAGTAGCGCGCCTCGATGGTAAAATACTCCGGGCCTTCGTCCGTTATTTTCTGATCCGGGAAGAATTCCGACATCTCGAAGTAGTCCTTAATGGTGTTTTTGACTTTAAGCAGGCATTTTGTCCTGGCTGTGGTGAACCAGATGTTCTTCGCTTCCTTCATGGCCTTGTGTGCCCATTCCGGGCGCTCAAACACCTCGTCCGGCAAAGGCTCAACTGAAATTATGTGGCTGCTGCGCACTGTGCGCAGCTCTTTGTCTTTGCCTTCCGGGACATAGCCCAGGTACCAGAGGCCGTCGCACATTATCATGGAGAAAGGCGAAGCCTTTACCGTCGCCTGCCCAGTGTCCTTCCTGTAGGTTAGGTTTAGCTTGTGATGCTGCAGTATGGCGTCATAAATTTCCTGGTGACAGGGCATTTTAGCTGCGGGATTTTTTACTTTCTGGGTTATCATGAAGAACGGGTATTCCCGGTCCTCCATGGGGAAAACCTTATCCAGCACGCTGAGCACGTTCTCGTTTATGTCACCGCCAAAAACCTTGGCGAAATTGTAGAGGAAGGCCAGGGTTGAAGAGTCCCTGTCTGTTACTTCCATCTTGATGAAGGAACTGGATGCCTTGTCGAATTCCCACCTGCCGCTGCGGGTAATGTTTTCCTTTAGGATGCCGTATTCCCTTAGCGGTTCCAGGTCGCGCAGGGCGGTGCGCGGGGTCATCTCGAATTCTTCGGCAAGTTCCTTAGTGGTGATAAAGCCCTTCTGCCACAGGCGAGAGAAAATATAAATAGTCCTTCTCTTAAAGGTGTCAAAGCGCCGGTCCTTGCCGCCCGTGCCGGCGTTAATTGTTATCTTTTTCTTTTTAGGCTTCATGATACCCCCGGCTAAAACCTTGCAGGATAATTTTACATTATAAGCGGATAGCCGGGATCGGACACAACGTTGGCTGACTGGCCTGCTAACATATATTTGCGGGCCGGTTCTGGAGGCTAAGTGGAGATATACGGTCGCGTGTTTGTCTGGCCTGAATCAAGCCGATCACTCCCAGTCATACTCTAAACGCGAAACTTCAGGACAGCCTTGCGCCGCTGTGGATGCGCCGGCAGCACTAGCGGCAGCCGGCCCGCGCCTACAACCGCGGCCTTGCGAAGAGAAAGAAACTGCGCCAGTAATGGAAGAATTTAGATGCGGAGAACACTAAAATAGCGCAAAATCACCTTTTTCAATCCGACACTACGGTGTCGGATTCGCGATGTATACTATCGATAAGAATTGCCTGAGGCTTATATGAAAGAAAAAAATGAAACACTGGAAGAGATTCTGAAAACAAGCATGGGAAGCGTTCCTGCAGGCCTTTCAGCAAAGCGGAAACAGTCATCTACTCCTGCGCGGCCGCGCAGATTCGCTGGAACATTTACGGATGAAGATGCCGGTAATTCCCTAAAGCTCATGTTGAAACTTGCGAAGGTAATTGCAGCCTTTTTGCATCGGCAGAATAAAAATCCTCACACCACTAATACGGCAGCGCTTCGCTCTGTGCGGATTGCTTTAGGGATTCTGGCGGCAGGCATCTATCATGATAACCTTGGGGTTATACCGGTAGAGTGCTTTAATGGAAAAAAGAGACGTAAACCAAGCTTTTCAGCTTTTAGGAGAAAGCTGGATAGCGCTGTACAGGGTGGCTACGCTATTATCTTGAGTAAAGAATAGTGTGCCTGGCGCGATTTATAAACGGAGACAAACTATGACTTGTTTAACTGCTGTCGCTGGCAAATACAAAATAATAGATAAGGACGAATCAAATACAAAGGGGCCAGACGAAAAAATAGTGATTAAGTTTATAGAAGACAGGTGGTTCTCGATTGCTTCTTATACCGGGCTTACAAAAAACTGGACTGGCTCTTTTAAAGTACAAAAAGACTTTTCCAATTTTGGCTTTGCTGAAGGAATCTACAACTATGACCATGATCATGGGACACATAAATACATTATTGACTCCCAAAACTCCGGACTTCTTGGCCCCGGATACTCCAGAATCTTAGTTTATGGCAGATGTCTCAGCAAAAAAATCCCTAACTTCTGGTATGTTCTAGAACGGAAGATTGTCTAAAGCATTA
>JAUSCK010000231.1 GCA_030651035.1 Elusimicrobiota bacterium | reverse complement strand
TGGGTCTTCTGGGTTTGCTGTGCGTAAATTATAGCGTTTTTCATTGGGGAAATGCTCTCTAAAAACTTGACACGTTCCGCAACAGGCGCTAAAGTGATTGTTATGGACCCTATTTTGAACATCAAAGACATCTATAGCCAGCCCGGCTTCCGCGCTTGCGCCAGAGTGAAACAGCACCTCTTTGACCCATATGGGCTGGTAGTAACATTGACGCGCCGTCAAAAAAAACGGTTTGTGGCTGCTGCGGCTGGGTTGTGCGGGGGTTTCGGGACCGCAGAACCCATATGGTGCGGGATGTGGACGGTGGTGCGCGGCACATCTACCTTGAATTCGAATATCGCCGGGTCTACTGCCCCCGGTGCAAGGCCGTGAAGCAGGAGCGCCTGCTATGGCTTGCCGAATCCAGCCGGTTCACGCAGCGCCTGGAAGACAAAATAGGGCGGCAGTGCCGCGACATGGCGGTGAAGCAGGTCGCCTGGAACAACGGCCTGACCTGGGACCAGGTAAGGCGCATAGAGATGGATTATATGCGCCGGCTTATGGCGGCCAATCCGCCGGCGGAGAAGATACGGGCCATAGGGGTGGACGAGATTTCCATCCATAAAGGGCAGAGCTACGTGGTGGTAGTGGCTGATCTGGACCAGCAGCGTCCCATCTGGCTGGGCAAAGAGGGCCGAAAGGAAAAAGATTTCAAGCCGTTCTTTAAAGAACTGGGTAAGGTGCGGTGCCGCGGCATAGAGGTCGCGGTAATGGACATGTGGAAGCCGTTTCGTACAGTAACCCGCGAACGCGCTCCGAATGCGCGGATAGTGTTCGATAAGTTCCACATCTTAAAGCACCTTTCCACCGCGCTGGACGAGGTGCGCCGTGCAGAGTACAAGCGTGTGGCGGGTGAGGACCGGGATTACATCAAAGGGCAGCGCTACACGCTGTTGTCGCACAAGGCAAGCCTGGACGTTGACGGCCGACGGGCACTGCGGATGCTGTTGAAGGCCAATAGGCGGCTGAACAAGGCGTACATCTTGAAAGAATCGTTCGAGCAACTGTGGGGCTACAACACACCTGGCTGGAGCCGGAGGTTTTTTGAGAACTGGAAAGAGCAGTTGAAGTGGAGCCGGTTGGAACCGTACCGGAAGTTCGCGCGGATGATAGACCGGCACTGGGAAGGGATAGAGAGTTACTGCCACCCTGAGAACAAGGTGTCGCTGGGATTTATGGAAGGCTTGAACAATAAAATACGTGTGATACAGCGGAGGGCTTACGGGATAAAGGATCTGGAATATTTGCGCCTCAAAGTCATCACATCGTTCCTAAAAGAGGCCTAAATTATACACAGCAAACCCGGAAGAGCCTTTTATTCTTAGAAGGATCCCACTCAAAGCGCATAGTCATAATTATAGTGTAGCTACAAAGTAGTTTAATGTCAAGGGGCAGTTATTCGCCCCGCCTGCAATTCGGCATCCCTGGCCACTTCCCTTGAGCCTTCTATTTGAACTATTCGGAAATCCCGAATAGTTGCATCATCAGAAACCACTCCCTCAGTATAAATATCTTTAACACAAAAAAGGCTCATACCTTTTGCCCGCTTTACGCCCTGCCGCCGAGGCTTAATTCTCGCAGAAATTCCCGATAGATCCCATCGTAAAATTCGTTTCGCAGCAAAACTTCCGTAACAAGCTGCTGAAGACTTTTATAAACCGACGGGGGCATACTTGCCACATATTTATAGCGGCGGAACCGCGGTTCGTCACCCATTAAATATCCCTTTTTAAATTATAAAAGTATTTTTATTTTTTGCGAAGCGGGTCAGGAACTGCTGGCAGAAGCGGTCGAGGCTGGCTTTTTGGAGGATGGTGCGGCGGGCTGCGGCGCCGAGTTTATTTAGTCCGGCGGGGGACAGGGCCAGGATGCGCGAGAGGCCGCGCGCTATGGAACCCGGCGTGAGGCTGGTGTAAAGGAAGCCGTTCTTGCCGTCCTGGATGAACCGCTTCATGTAGGACGTGCGCTTGGTCAGCACCGGGCGGCCCAGCGCCATGCCCAGGAAAACTATGGAGTTGCCGGCCGACTCGTTAAGGTAGCTGTCAGTGACCGGGACCACCACCGCCCGCGACGACGCGGCCGCCGGCTTAAGGTTAGGCAAATTTTTTGACAGCGGCAGGAACTCGATCCCGGTTGGGATCTTCTTGGGCTTGGAATCGCTAAACACCTTCAGGCCGAGCCCCGCGCGCTTCACGCCCGCGGCCAGCGCCCCGAAGTCGCGGCCGGCCGAACCGGCCGAAAAAACATAATCGCCGTGCGGCGCCTTTACCGGGCTGTAGTACACGCAATCCGAGGCGTAGCCGCGCGTCAGCAGGCGCGCGCCGGAAAGCCCCATTTCCGCCCAGAGCCGCCTGTCGTCGGCCTCCAGCATGAAGCCGGCGTCCACGCCGGAAAGGGCTTTCAGCCGGCGCGCCAGGTCGGCCGTAAGGTTCTGGCCGGGCATGGGGATAAGGTGATTCGCCACAAATATCTTCTTCGCGGCCGGGATCTCGCGCGCCAGCCGGATAAAAGCCGGCGCGCACCGGTCCCGCTTGGGAAAATCGAGGAGAACCATAAGGCCGCAGCCGGCGCGGCAGGCCCGCCAGAGGCTCCCTAGACCTGAATATTTCAGGCGTTTCCCGCCGGGAGGAGTGGACTCGCCGATAAAATCATAAGAGGAATCAAAATCGTGAATAATATCCAGTGCCAGCCCTTTGATCTTGCGTACGGCGCGGATAAGGGCCAGCTCAAAATGCAGGTTCTCAGGCGACTCGTGGAAATTCGCCAGCAGGATTCTCTTCATAATAAAATTCTAACAAAAAAACACCCCGGCGGACGGCCGGGGTGTTTTGTCTCCGCTCGCGCGGTTTTATTTCGCGGTGTACAGGAACGTCACGAACCCGTGCCAGCCGGTCGCCTTGTCGAAGGCGAAATCGGAGTACTTGCCCTCGAAGATCCCCTCAAGGCGCTCCTGCGCTATGCGGGTTTCCACCGGCGGCAGGTAGACGGAGACGCCCTTGCTCTCGGCCAGGTCCCGGCCGCTGCGGGTCATGCCCGAGGCCTTGTTGTCGATCACCAGCTCCTTGTCGATATATTCCTGCAGGGCCGCAGCCGAGGCTTTCAGCTCGGCCGCTTTCGCATGCTCTTTCAGGTTGGCGGCAACCAGCTGGGCGAACTGGGAAACGTCGCCGTAGAAAGAGATCTTCATGTCAGGGTCCGAGCCGGCGCCTACGGCGTCGTAGCGGATTACCCCGTTGCGCGCGGCCTTCATCGCGTCCAAGTCCCCTGTTTCCTGGGCCAGCTTGGCGAACTCCGACATCTTAACGCCCAGGCCGTCCAGCTTTGAAGCCCTGAGCGCCGAAAGCTGCGCGCCTTTCTTCACCGCGTCGTAGAACATCTTGAAGGCTTCGACCATCACGGCCCCGACCTCTTCGGTGCTCAGCGCCGGTTTTTTAGCCATAGCGCCCAGGAACAGGTCGTAAGGATAGCCCAGCCCCGGAACGGTCTCCTCCGAGCCCACTATCACCTGCGCGTCGTCCTTCACCTCGTAGGCCACTTCGACCATGTTCATCAGGCAGGCGTCGAAGGCCATGATATCCACCTTGCCGGCCTCCTTAAGGATAAGGCCTATCTGGGGGGTCCTGATATAGTTGCCGGTCTCGTCGTCGAAAGAAATGCCTTTCTGCTCCTTGCGGGGGTCCATCCAGCCTGAGCCGTGGTTCCAGATCACCAGCATATAGCGCTTGGCGGGATATTTCTCTTTGGACCATTTCACGAAATCCACCGCCCGCTTGTAGTCGCCCATGTCAACGACCTTGTCCTCCTGGACCACGGGGGAGGTGATCTTGTTCGGGTTCTTGTCCTTCTTTATCAGGAGGCGGCGCGAGCCGGTCCAGTCGCCGTCCAGGTCGGTATCGCCGGCCGCCTGGCCCTTCATGCGGCCTATCTCCACCACTATATTCATGTCCCTGGTGGAGCCTATTTTTTCCATCTGGTTGACATTGTAGAGCCCGGCTATCTCCAGGTTGTTCTTGCCGTTAATGAAGACCATCACGGTCCACTCTTTGGGGCTCGCCTTGGAGTTAGCCTTCAGGGCGTCGGCCAGGATCGGGGCCGAAGCCTCGGGGGCGGCCAGGCTCTTTGAAGTCCGGCCGTTAAAGTCTATTTTCAGGTCCTCAGCTGTAACAGCGGACGCCGCCATCACCGCGAACACCGCCGCCATCAATATCTTTTTCATAAGATCCTCCGGCTAATTGCCTGCTACGCAAATAGTATAACAGAAATCCTTGACATGTCAAGGATGCTAAAGCCCAGCCTGCCCAAGGCCAAAAGGCCCATGCCGGGAGGGCCCAAAAAACATCCCGCCGGTGGGCCCTGCGCCTTTTGCGGGAGCCCCGGCTTTCCGGCATAATATAGGTATCCAGGCAGGAGGTAACGCTGAATGAAGACACTCTCATACCTTGCGGCGGCGGCAATTTCAGTTTCCGGAATATTTTCAGCCTCGGCCGGCGAAAGCCAGGTCCTTGGCAAAGCCGGACTCTCCCTTCCCTCGATAGAGCTCCCCTCCCCCGAAGCCCAGCCTAACAAGTCCTCCTTCGCCGTTAAGCTGGGAACCATAACGGGCACGATGAACCGCTCCATAGTGGACCTCAAGATAAACAAGCTGGCCTGGACGATAACCGGCGCCATGAACTATTCCCCAATCGACGTGAAAATAAACCACGACGACAAGACGATCACCGGCGGAGCCAACCATTCCCCCATAGCTCTTACGTTCGCCTGGAGCACCGAGGAAGTTTCCGTGGACGGCGGAGCCAACCACAGCCCCGTGAAGTACACTGTCAACTGGAAGAACGGCCTGCTGGAAGGCTATTCGAACCACGCCCCGCTGCGGCTTGAGTTCGACATGTCCGAGGGGTTAGCCGACGCGACTATAGTCACGGTGAAGGGCTACGCCAACCGCGCCCCCGTCGAACTCACCTACAACAAAGTCAACGGGCACATAGGCGGCTACATGGACCGCAGCCCCGTGGACGTGAACCTGGTCAACTGCGACCTGTACGACTTCCTTCAGTATTTCTTCCTGTTCATGAGGGAAGTGCCGTTCTAAAACCTGTCAAAATAACAAGCCCTCCCCCCGCGGGGAGGGTTTTTTATTTCGCGCAATAAACGCGCGAAGTTTTTATATATAATATAAGCGATGAAACGCCTGCTCCTTGCCGCGGCCATAGCCGCGCTTACCGCGCCGCACGCGCCTGCCGCCTGGTGGGCCGAAAACGATTACTCCGCGGGCTCGAACGGCCTTAAGAAGAATTCCCTCACGGTTTTCAGAAATCACTCGCGCACCCTTACCTCCGGCCTGAACGTCTCTTTTTACAAGGACAGCGCCGGCTACGGCGACAGGGTTTACTCCTTCCGCCTGCCGGTCATGTACTCAGGCCCCAGGTATTTCATCGCGCTGAAGCCTTTTATTTACCCCGTCTCGCCCCATACCCGCTCCGGCGCCGCGGGCGGAAGGCTCTACCTGATGACTTCGCTGAGCGAAAGCCAGGACGAGAGCTACACGCATTTGGTGATTTCAGGGGCCTGGGCCCGGCAGAAAGCCTTCACGAACGACGCCGGGGCCATAGAGAGAAAAACTTTTTCGCAGTCGGCCTTCGAATTGCAGGCGGAAAGATCCTTCTACGGCCAGTTCTTTTTCCAGATTTCCGCGGCCGGCTTCCCCAAGCCTGCGGGCGCCTCCAATTCCACGCTGCGCAGCCCCGCGCTGGACCAGTCGGACCTGGCCTACCTGGGAACCTACCGCCAGGTTACCGCCCTCCCTGAATGGGCGCTCACCGCGCAGGTGGCGCGCAGCATGAAGCCGGAATACGACAGCTTTCTTTACGCGGGATATAGTAAAATATCCTTCAGGGAGTCGGACCGGGCGAATTCGGTTGTAACGGGAATGAAGCTGCGCCTCACTGAAAGAAGCTCGCTGGACCTGGCGTATAACGCCTATAAACAGGAACGCTCGGTCTGGAAGAACTACTACAAGATATTTCTGCAGATATTTTTTTAGGACGGAAACAGGATGATAACTCAGTCGCAGGAAAGCCTGGAAATGCTGGTGATGGTGTCCCGGCTGCTTTCCTCAAAATTAGATATTTCAGAGCTCCTGACCACCATCATGCGCCTTGCCTCGCGCGTGGTAGGGGCGGAGCGCGCCTCGCTTTACCTGCTGGACGAAAAGGCGCAGGAGCTTTATTTCGACGTGGCCCTGGGCCTGCCCGAAGACGTGCAGAAGATGCGCTTCAAACTGGGCGAGGGCGTAGCCGGCACCTGCGCCAAGGAAGGCCGGTCCATCATAATAAACGACACGGCTACCGACCCGCGCCACTCAAAAAAAGCGGACTCCAAGAGCGGCTTCACCACGAAGTCGCTGCTGACCTGCCCCATGATAATAAAGGGCAAGGTGATAGGAGTGGTGCAGGCCATAAACCGGATAGAAGGCGACTTCTCCGAGATAGACAAGAATAATTTCGAAGCCTTCTCCAGCCAGGCAGCCATAGCCATAGAGAACTCCCGCCTTTTCTCCTCCGTCAGGGAAGAGAAGCGCAAGATGGAGATAGTTTTCAAGCGCATAAAAGAGGGCGCCATCCTCACCGACATCAACGGCGGGATAGTCATAATCAACAGCTCGGCCAAGACCTACCTGGAGCACGAGAAATACAAGTTCGAGAATATCCGCGACGCCTTCCATGATTTCACAGTGAAGCCCGCCCTGGAAACCATACTGAGCGGGGAGGAGCCGGTGGCCCACCTGGAGCTTTACCGCGAAAAGCCCAAGCGGTTCTACCTGGACGGCTCGGCCATAAAGCTTTTCAAGGAAGACAAGGAAGGCAACCAGATCCCCGAAGGCAGGCTCTGGATACTGGCCGACGTAACCGCCCAGCGCCTCGAAGAGCGGATGGCCCGCAACTTCCTGTCGCTGATCTCGCACAAGTTCAAGACCCCGCTGGCCTCCATAAACGGCTATGCGCAGATACTGCGTGACGAGGCCCATTCGAAAGAAATGCCCGAAATGGTGCGGAAGTCCTCGGATACCATCTACACCCAGGGCCTGAAGCTGAACGCCCTGGTGGAGAGCCTGCTGGATTTCGTCACGATAGACGATCTGGACGCCTCCTCTCTCGAGAAGATGGAATTTGACGCCGCCGACTTCCTGGGGGAGATCGCCGAAGACGCCAGGGGAAGGTTCAAGGATATGGCCGGCCTTACGATAAAGATAGCCGCGCCGGAGCCCGTAAAGATAAAGGCGGACCGCAAAATCCTGGCCGCCGCGGTGAAGAGCCTGATAAATAACGCCGTAAAGTTCAACCCGGGCAAGGACAAGCTGGTCATACTTTCGGCCCAGTCGCGGGACAACCACGCCCTCATTTCCGTAGGCGACAACGGCCCCGGCATACCGGGGGAAGAGCTTGAGAATATTTTCCACCGGTTCTACCAGGTGGAAGCCTCCTTCACCGGCCAGGTGGAGGGCTGGGGCCTCGGCCTGGCGCTGGTAAAGAAAATAGCCGAGGTTCACGGCGGGAAGATCTTCACCAGGTCCCAGCTGCAGAAGGGCTCGGCCTTCACCCTGGCGATACCCAACTAAAAATTCACCGCCGCTCAGCGCCATCAAGAGCAAGAGAACCCCGCCGTTTCAAGGCGGGGTTTCTTTTACGCTTATATTAAGGAGGGGAGAAAGGCCCGCGGGTCAGATCTTCTCTATGCCGCCGGTCCCCAGGTTTATTGAAACCGTGTCGCCGGTGGCCAGCCGTTTAAGGTTGCGCGCTTCCACGATGAGCGGTATCTTGAATTCCGCGCAAAGCGCGGCGGCGTGCGAGCACAGGGCGCCCCGCGAGACCACCACGGCCGCGATGCGCCGCGCATAGGAAACAAAACTAGGCTCGAAATCAGGGGCGGCGTAGATAAAACGCTTGAGCCGGGTTTTCAGGATGTCGCGGTCCACGACCAGCGGCCCGTTGACAAAACCCTCGCCCGGGAACAGCGGGAGCCCCTCCACACCGCCGGCCGGCGCTTTTGAGCGGAACACCGACAGCGCGGCTTTCCGCTCTTTGGCTACGATCCCCAGCCTGGCTTTAATGGCGGACCTAAGGAGCCTTTCATACGCCCCGCCGCCGAGCGCCGGCGCTATGTGCCGCAGGTCCCGGGCCTCGCCGTCCAGCCTGCCCAGCATCCGCCGGGCGGACTCCGCGTCAAGCCTGAGGCGCAGGAACCGCCCCTCCTCGCGGCCGAAGCGCGGCCTCGGGCAGGAGAAAGGCATGGAGAAAGAAACCCCGCCGGACCTGAAGCGCTCGCGCTTCACCGGCCCGGAATTCTTGCCGGACAGGCGGAAGATGAACAGGAGGTTCTCCTTCGCGGCCGCAGAGAAAAGCAGCCGGGCGCGCCTGTCGCCGGGCGGAGGAAAAACATCCTCCACCGCGCCGCCTCCGCGTATGCCTATCCAGCTGTTGCGCCTGGCCAGGCTTATCCCGCCCCGGCGCAGCATGACGCAGAAATGTTCAAGCCTTTCCGACGCGGGCCGGCGCGCGCCCAGGTAATTAAAGGCCAGCAGGTCGGAAGCCTCCAGCAGGCTCCAGTCGTCCGCCGCAAGGCCGAGGCTCTTCAGCAGGCGGGAAATCTTCAGGTAGACCAGCGCCATGTCCATCAGCCCGCCGCCGGGGTCCGGGGCTGGCAGGGGTCTCGCCTGTAGGACCGTGATCCCGTCCCGGCCGCAGAGGAATTCCATGGCCATGTTCTTGTGCCTGACCACGTCCCGCTGCGCGCGCAGCGCCGTGTTAAGCGCCAGCAGCATAAGTTTCTTGATCCGGGGCTTGCCCGCGGGCCCGCTCCACTTGCGCGAGCTGAAATCGTAAAAACCGCGCCACGCCACGCCGCGGCCCGAAGTGACGCCCTCCGGACCAAGCCTGGAAAGCTCTATTACAGCGCGCCTGCCCTGGTAGACGGCGCACACTCCGCCGAACTCAGCCTCCAGGTAGGGGTGGACCAGCACGGCCATGCCCTGCCTCGACGCGCGCCCTTTTCCGCGCGCGCGCCCATAAGCCTTCGCGCGCGCGCCCAGCGAAGAGGAGAGGCAGGAAAGAACGGCGCCCGGGAGGGCCCGGGCGTCCCGGGCAGCGAAGGAGCCGTATATGCCCGCGGCGGAAGAGCCGGGCAGGTCCTCCAGCCGGGCCGAGCTGCGCGCGATAAGCTTAGCCCCGGGCCAAAGCGCAGCAGCTTCCGCCCGGAGCTCCCGCTCCGGCGCGGGGAGAAAAGCCCTCCCCGCACCGCGGAGCATACGGCGGGCGGTTTTAACGGTGATAACGCGGCAGTCGGGTATTTTAAAACCGGCGGCGCCCAGCGCGCGCAGGCCCGCGGCCTTCCCGCCTGTTTCGGAAGCGGCAAGACCGGGTAAAAGCGGGGTTAAGAATCGCATTCACGCCTGGCGGTGAACCTGTCCCAGGTTATTGTCGGCCACCAGCTTCCTGAGCTCGGCGATATCCGGCTGGATAAGGAAAGGCTTGCCCACGGATTTCATGGCGCTCTGTATGTCCTTCAGGCCGCTGCCGCTTATCAGCAGCACCACCGATTCGTTCTCCTTCACGCGGCCTTCCTTGACAGCCTTGAGCAGGCCCGCGTAGGTAGCGGCGGCGGCCGGCTCAGCGAAAACGTTAGAGCCGCGCGCTATGCGCGGGATGGCGTCCAGGATCTCCGCGTCCGTCACGCTTACGGCGAAGCCGCCGGAATCGCGGATGGCCATAACCGCCGCCATGCCGTCGCGCGGCAGGCTCACCGAGATGCTGTCGGCTATCGTAGCCCCGGAAACAGGCTGCACGTCGCCCCCGGATTCAAAGGCGCGTTTGATGGAATCTGAATTCTCGGCCTGAACGGCCACCAGCTGCGGCAGGCGCTCGATGATCCCCAGGCGGTGGAACTCCACGAAGCCTTTCCAGATCCCGCTTATGATGTTGCCGTCGCCCACGGAGACGAAAACCTTGTCGGGAGTTTCCCAGTTCAACTGCTCGCAGATCTCGAAGGAGCAGGTCTTCTTACCCTCGCGCGTGAAGGGATTTATGCCGGTGCTGCGGTTGTACCAGCCGTACTCGGCGGAAGCTTTCAGGCACAGGTCGAAGGCATCGTCGTAGGTGCCCTTTACCATTATGACGGTGGCGCCGTAGACCAGCAGCTGCGCCACCTTGGCCGAGGGCGCCGTCTCGGGCACAAAGATCACGGTCTTCATATCCAGACTGGCGGTCAGGCAGGCCAGCGAAGCCGCGGCGTTGCCGGTAGAAGCGCAGGTAATAACCTTCTCCTTAAGTTCCAGCGCGCGGGCGGTCACCACGGCGCTGGCCCTGTCCTTGAAAGAAGCGCTGGGGTTGCGCCCGTCGTCCTTTATGTAAAGGTTAGGCACGCCGCACTCGGCGCCCAGTTTTTCGGCGCGGTAAAGCGGGGTCCAGCCCACCTGCACCGGCGGCACGTTCTTTATGCTGGCCACCGGCAAGATGTCTAGGTAGCGCCAGATGCTGCGCTCGGGGTTATCCTTGAGCACCTCGTAGTTGAGGCGCTTCTTTATAAGGTTATAGTCGTAAAGCACCTGCAGGTTGCCGCCGCAGGCGTTGCAGCTGTACTTGGTTTCCGTAAGCTTATGGTCCTTGCCGCAGCGAATGCACTGTAAAGTTTTAATCTTTTTCATATATTAGCCAAATCGAAAATCGGCAGTCGAAAATCGAAAATCAAGGAATTATTTATCCCCGATCTTCGATTTTCGATCTTCGATTTCTTTATCCCGGCAGCACCGTCGTGCCGGCTTTCCCGGCCAGGGTTTCTTCGAACAGATCGGTCTTCGAGATATAAGCCACGCTGCCGCCGCCCTTCACGAACTCTATAACGGCCTTTATCTTGGGGCCCATGGAGCCGGCGGGGAAAGGCGGGGGCACCTGGTTGTAGATGGCTTCCAGCTCGGAAACCTTTATCACGCGCAGGCTCTTTTCATCGGGCTTCTGGTAGTTCAGCTTAGCCCCGTCTTCGCCGGTGAAGATGGTCAGGCTGACCTCTATCTCCTCACCGCGGGCTTTCGCGCGCTTCATTAGCATGCAGCCGAGCAGCGCCGAGGCCAGGTCCTTGTCTATCACGGCCTCAACGCCGGTGTACATCTTAAGGGGCTTCGCGCCGCTCGCGGGTTTGGAAAATTTAACGCCGTAATTGCAGGTGTAGATCTCTTTGCCGTCCCTGAGCTCAGGAACGACCTCGCGCACCGGGATGCCGCCGCCGCCCACGGTTATAGGCACTATTCCTTTTTCAAGCATGGCCTCTATGGCGTCTATCTCTACGATGTCCACCGGCACTGGGGAGGGCACCACGCGGCGCCAGATCTCCGCGCCCTTATCGTCCTTCTTGTAAAGCTTCATCACCCAGCCGTCCTTTATGCGCTCGAGGGACTCATCCTTAGAATAGGAGGGGCCGATGTACTTGGAGGGGCTCTTGAAGTCGGGGTCGTCCTTATCCACCACCACCTGGGTGACTATACCTGCCACGATATTGTCTATGCCGCGGATGTTCAGCTCGTTATTGAGCTGGGCCAGCATGAAGGCCATCGCGCCCTGGGTGTCGGCCACGCAGACGTCCAGCGGCAGCGGGGGCAGCGCCGGGCGGCACATCTCGGCGCGCATCAGCACGTTGCCCACCTGCGGGCCGTTGCCGTGGGTCATCACATAAAGGTCTTCCGGGTGCTTCTCGAAGATGTCGGCGACCAGCTTGCCGGTGTCGGCGGTGCGCTGCCACTGCATGGCTATGTCCGGGTTAATAGCCTTGCCGTTCTTGTCCTTAAGGCCCACCGGTGAGACCTCGTTGCCGCCGAAAGCGAAGATCCTTAGTTTTTTCATTGCTGTGCGCTCCGGTCCGTTGAACTATGAGACGATACCGCCCGCTCCCTCACTGTTTTTTTGCAGCCGTACTGGTGAATTCAAAGGCCGCCTGCCTCACCGCGCCGCTGAATTTTGCCAGCTCTTCTTCGTCCTTTTCAAGGCTGGCAAGCAGGCGCAGCGTGAGCTCCAGCTGCACCCCGCCGGCCGAGGGGCGGTTCACTATATTTTTAGGGGAGGTTCCGGGCAGGCGCTCGCAGGGCGTAACGGCGACGAAGCCCGCGTAATCCAGCCGCTTCGCTACCATGGCCGCGGCCTTTTGATTGGCCCCGCCCACGCAGACCCAGGCGCCGCGGTCGACCTGCGCGTGGAATGAGACGCCGAGCACGGCCGAGGCGGCCAGCCGCACGGCATCCGGGTCGTCGAAACGCGTCGCTGTAACATGCAGGCGGCCGCTCTTCCTGCCCAGCCAGCCGTTGAAGATGTAAAGGTTCAGGTCCCCCGAAGCCACGCGGCGGGCCAGGCGCGCCGTGGTGTTTTCTATATCCCCGCCATGTATGGCGAAGACGGAGACCGGGGAGCCGCGGTCGTAAAATTCCCGGGAATAGTCCAATCCCTCCGTATGGGAGGCTTTAAGCGCGGCGAAGCCGGGATAAAAGTCCCCGCCGCGGCGCAGGCCGGCATCGCCCGCGGAGCAGGCGGCTGAGAAAAGAATGGCGCACGGCAATATAAATTTAAGGACTTTCATGATAAAACACCGGGTATAACTATAATATAAAAATAAGGGCAGCTAAAGAAACACCGCGGGCCCGTAGCGGGCCCGCGGCGTTCAGAACTCACCGGAACTCCCGGCCTTAAACTGTCCCTTAAGGCCTGCCGCCCTAACCTAGAGGACGCGTTTCTGCCCGGCCTTGTACAGCGCCCCTATCACCTTCGCGGGATTCTTTTTCGTGCAGGCGGCCATCATGGCCGCTATGATGAACGGCTTGTAGCCGGCTTCCTTGTAGGTGCCGATGCGGTACTTCTCGAACACCGTGGCGGCCACCTCGCCCTGCTTGCAGGAGACGTCGGTGATGTCGGCGGGCAGGCAGTGGAGGTACAGCCCCTCGCCGCCTTTGGTGAGCTTCATCTTCTTAGCGTCGCATTCCCAGCCGGTGTGCCTGGCGTTCTGCGCCAGGCATTCCTTCTCGAGGTCCTTCAGACCGGCGTGGTCACCTTTCTCCAGCAGCGCCGTGCGGCGCTCCATCACCTTGTAGGGCGCCCAGCTCTTCGGGTAGACGATATCGGCGTCCTTGAACGCGGCTTCCATGCTGTTGGAGACCTTGAAGGACCCGCCGGACTTCTTCGCGTTGTCGCCGGCCACCTTTATGGTCTCGGGGAGCAGGTCGTACCCTTCGGGGTGGGCCAGCTCCACGTTCATGCCGTAGCGGGTCATCAGGCAGATGACGCCCTGCGGGACGGAAAGGGGCTTGCCGTAGCTCGGGGAGTAGGCCCAGGTCATGGCTATCTTCTTGCCCTTCAGGTTCTCGAAGCCGCCGAAATGGTTCTTT
>JAUSCK010000230.1 GCA_030651035.1 Elusimicrobiota bacterium | reverse complement strand
ACCCAGACAAAGAGCAAGCTGGGCGCCAACGCCATCCTCTCCGTCTCGATGGCGCTGGCGCGCGCGAGCGCGGCCTCCGCGAAACTCCCGCTCTACGCCTACATCCGCAAGGCCTACGGCCTCAGGCACAAGGATTTCGTGATCCCCGCCCCGATGATGAACATCGTGAACGGCGGCAAGCACGCGGACTCCGGCATCAGCATACAGGAGTTCATGATCGTCCCCACCGGCGCGGCGAGGTTCACCGACGCGATACGCATAGGCTGCGAGATCTACCACACGCTGAAGAAGGTGCTGACCAAGGCCGGCTACAGCACCTCCGTGGGCGACGAGGGCGGTTTCGCCCCGAAGATCTTCACGCACGAGTCCGTGCTGGAGACCATCTGCAATTCCATCAAGGACGCGGGCTACACCTTCAAGGAGGTGCAGATAGCCCTGGACTCCGCCGCCAGCGAGTTTTTCCAGAACGACCGCTACGTCTTTGAAGGCTCCAACCTGACCTACCAGGAACTTACCTCCAAGTACTCGGAGTGGAAGAAGCATTTCCCCATCATCTCCTACGAGGATCCACTCGCCGAGGACGACTGGGAAGGCTGGGACCACCTCACCAAGCACCTGGGCAAGAAAGCCCGCGTGGTGGGCGACGACCTGTTCGTGACCAACCCCGAGCGCCTCAAGAAGGGCCTGGAGGAAGGAGTAGCTAACGCTATCCTGATAAAGCTTAACCAGATAGGCTCGCTGACCGAGACCATCCGCGTGATAGAAATGGCCCACAGGGCCGATTACGCCACCGTGATCTCCCACCGCTCGGGCGAAACCGAGGACGCCTTCATAGCCGACCTGGCCGTAGCCACCAACGCCGGCGCGATCAAGACCGGCGCGCCGTGCCGCTCCGAGCGCCTGTGCAAGTACAACCAGCTCATACGCATCGAGGAAGAGCTGGGCAAGAAGGCCCGCTACGCGAAGGACAGCGTTTTCAAGTTCAAGTAAGCGGCCCGCCGTCAAAGCCCCGTCCGCATAAAAACGGACGGGGCTTTTCATCAACAAGTAATGGCCGTCTGATGGCCATAGGCCCTGATACGGCACCTGCATAGCAATGAAACCTCTCCGGTTCAAATTCAAGCTTAAATACCTGGCCATACTGGCGCTGGCCGCCCTTTTGCTGGGCAACCGCGGCTTCCGCAGCCTTGTCAAGAATTACAGGGAATACCGCCTGCTCAAGGCGGAAAAAGCGCAGCTGGAGCTGCAGCGCAGGGACCTTGGGAATAAGCTGGAGGAGATAAGCAAAAAGCCGGCGATAGAGCAGGCTGCCCGCAAGGAGCTGGGGCTGATAAGGCCGGACGAGACCGAATACCGCTTTCCCCCGCCGAAGGAGTCGGATAAATGATCATGACGCGCCAGTTCAAGCTCGGGCCGATGGACAATTTCTCCTACCTGCTCTGGAACGGGGACACGAAGGAGGCCGCCGTGATAGACCCGGCCTGGCAGCCGGAGAAGCTGGCGGAATTCATAAAAAAAGAAGAGCTGCTGCTGCAGTGCGTCCTGCTGACCCACGCCCATCCCGACCATGTGAACGGCGTCCCTTTTTTCACGCTGGCCAACAATCAATTGCCGGTATATCTGCACGAGGCGGACTACCACATGCTGGAGGGTAAGCCGCCGGGGCTCCGCCCCGTTCACGAAGGCGAAAAGATAGAGGCGGGCTCGCTTAAGATAGGCGTGCTGCACACGCCCGGGCACACCCCGGGCTCGGTCTGCTACCAGGCGGGGGGCGGGGTATATACCGGGGACACGCTTTTTGTGGGCGAATGCGGCCGCGTGGACCTGCCCGGCTCAAGCGCCGAGGCGCTGTACGACAGCTTCGTAAAGCTTGCGGCGCTGCCCGACGGCACGGCGGTTTACCCCGGCCACGCCTATAACGGCGACAAATCCACCTTCGGCGTGCAGAAGGAATACAACCTTTACCTGAAGCTGGCCCGGGCCGGCCGCAGGGCGGAATTCCTAAAGGCCGTCGCATGAAAGGCTGGGCCGCCGTTTCCGACTTCGACGGGACGATAACCCTGCGCGACGTCGGCGACCACCTGCTGCTGCATTACGGCTTTTCCGACAAGGAAACCATCGAGGCCTCCTACTCGCTTAAAGTGCGCGTCGAGAATTTCATGAAGAGCGCCTTTGCCGGCGCCAGGCTGACGGAGGACGCGATAGCGGGCTTCGTGCGCGGGAAAGTGCGGGCCAGGGCGGGGTTCAGGGAGTTTATCCTTTTCTGCGGGGCCTCCGGCGTCCCGCTTGAAATAGCCAGCGGCGGCGTGGACCTGTACGCGGACCCGTTCTTTAAAATGCACGGCGTGAAAGTCAGATCTTTTTTCGGCAGGGGGCGGGTAGTGAAGGGCGGGATCAAGATCACCTACCCTTTCCTGAAGCTCATGGACCTGAGCTCCTTCAAGGCCTCCAGGGTGCGCCGCCTGAAGCGCGCGGGCTACAGGGTCGTCTTTTTCGGCGACGGGCCCAACGACTTTAAAGCCGCGCAGCTGGCCGACAAGGTTTACGCCGCGGGCCGCCTGCTGAAGCTCTGCCGGGAGCGGGGCATAGCGGCCTCCCCTTTGACGGATTTCCGTAAAGCAGCGGCATTTATAAGGAAAAATACCGCGTCCCCGACCCCCGACTCCTGACTCCCGACTTTTTTCAAATGCACCCGATAATTTTCCAGCTCGGCTCTTTTAAACTTCCCGCCTACGGCCTGCTGGTGGCCTGCGGCTACCTGGCGGGCATTTTTTACATTTTCCGCAGGGCGGCGGCCAGCGGCATCAATAAAGAGGCTCTCTCCGACCTGATCTTCTACACGGTCCTCAGCGGCATGCTCGGCGCGAAGCTGTTTTACGCCGCGACCTACTGGGAGGACTTCGGCGCGGATTTTCTGTCGAGGGCGGCTTACCTGCTTAAGAGCTTCCAGTACGGTTTCGTCTTTTACGGCGGGCTTATCTTCGGCTCGGCCGCTTTTTTTATCACGGCGCGCCGCGGGAAGCTGAACGCCCTCAGGGCGGCGGACCTGTTCGCCCCGGCGCTGGCGCTCGGGCACGCCTTCGGCAGGGTGGGGTGTTTCCTGGCCGGCTGCTGCCACGGCAGCCCCACAGCCTGCCCGGTAAGCGTCACCTTTACGAACCCGGCCGCCGAGGTCAACCCGCTTTATCTTGGCGTCCCCCTTAACCCGGTCCAGCTCTACGAAGCCGCCGGGAACCTGGCGATCTTTTTCCTGCTCAGCGCGGCGCTGCGCCGCGCGCTTGGCGGGAAGCTGCCGGCCGGGGCGGTGACCGCGCTTTACGCGGCGCTCTACTCCGCGCTGCGCTTCTTTGCGGAATTCCTGCGCGGCGACGACCGCGGCGCTTCGCGTCTGGGCCTCTCCCCGGCGCAGCTGATTTCGGCGGCTGTCTTTGTGGCCGCGGCGACGGTATTCTTAAGGATAAAATCAAAATATGAAAAAAACTAAGATAACTTACACCGGAGAACCTATCAGGCTGGACGTCCTGCTGAGCCAGACCGGCGAAAACTATTCCCGCTCCTACGCGCGGCGGCTGGCCGAGGAAGGCCTGGCGACAGTGAACGGGAAGAAGACGAAGCCCTCCTACATAGTGAACGAAGGCGGCGTCGTCGAGTTCTCGACGCCTGACGCGGATGAAACGCAGGAGGGCTTTGAAGACCTGGTCTTATACGAGGACAAGGCGCTGCTGGCCGTGCGCAAGCCGGCGGGGCTGGCGGTGCACCCGAACGCCGCCAACTGGGAGGTAAACCCGCAGGCCTCCCTGCTGGGCGAGCCGACGCTGATCTCGATGATCTTTACGGCGAGGCCTGAAATGGCCAAGGGCGGCCTTGAAAGGCTGGGGCTCGTGCACCGCCTGGACCGCGATACCAGCGGCCTTATGCTGCTGGCGAAAACCTCCGAAGTCCAGAAAGCGCTGTCGGACGGGTTCAGGGAGCGCCTGATGGAGAAAACCTATATAGGCGTGGTTGCGGGCATCCCGGCGCAGAGAAAAGGCTCTATCGACGCGCCGATAGGCCGGGCGAGCGGCTACAAGAAAATAAAGGTATGGGAATACGGCCGGGACTCCCTGACGGAATATGCCGTTAAAGAGAAGGGAAAAGGCTGCGCGCTGCTGGAGATATACCCTAAAACCGGCCGCACCAACCAGATAAGGATACACCTCGCCCACATAGGCCACCCGATAATGGGCGACAAGCTTTACGGCGGCCCTGCCGCGCCGCGCATGCTGCTGCATTCGCTCAGCCTGGTTTTTAAGCATCCCACCACAGGCAAAAAGACAAAGTTTGAAGTCCCCCTGCCGGAGGACTTCAAACAGGCCTGGAAAGAAGTGAAGGCTAAAGCCGTGAAACCGAAAGTCATAAAAGTAAAATCGCGCTCCCGGCAGCGGCGCGGATAAACAAAAAACCCGGCTGGACCAGCCGGGTTTTTTATTTCCCGGGACTAGAATTTGGAGACGGAAGCGAAAACGCGGAAATCCAGCCTGGGGAACACGCAGTTCTGCTGCTCAAGGGCCGACAGGGCCTGCTCGTCCACCCTCTTATCTATAACCTCCGACAGCAGCTTCACGGCGTTGGCCGCGTGCGCCTCAACGCGCCCTTTGGCGTACTCCGCGTGCGAGCCTATGTAAAGCAGGAAGGCCCAGTCGGAGGACTGCGACAGCAGGGTTTCGCGCGCCGCCTGGTTGAGCGCCCTGGCGCTGAGGGAGCTCAGGTCCTGGTTGCGGAACCGGTTGGCCGTCTCTATCATCTTGTCGGTGGCCGCGTAGACGGCGGGGTAGATAAAATCGTTGGTCTCATTGACCCAGGGGTCGAAGTAGCCGCTCTCCCCCCACGAGGAGATGCCGGGCGTAATTTCCTGCGGCTCCTGGCAGGAGTTGAGATATTCCGAGGGCGTGACGAACTGCAGCGGCAGGCGCTCGACCCTTATTTTCCTTATCACCGCCTCCAGGAAGGCCGGCCCCTCGAACCACCAGTGCCCGAACAGCTCGGCGTCGTAGCAGCTGACTATAAGCGGCCTTGTGCCGCGGGACTCGTGGAAATCCTCGGTCTGCTTCATGCGCCTCGCGAGGAAGTCCGTGGCGTGGGCTTCGACCCTGGCCAGGGCGGCTTCGGGATCGTAATATTCCTTGGCGGACAGGTCCTCGCCGGGGCCGGTAATGCGGTGATATTTAAGGCCCAGCGGCCGCCTGATGCCGTCCGAACCCAGGTAAGGGCGCAGGTACTCGTAGTCCCCGTCGTAGCCGAGGTCGCGGTAAAACTCGCGGTAGGCGGGGTCGCCCGGGTAGCCGAACTTCGAGCTCCACACTTCGCGCGAGCTGGCCGCGTCGCGCGCGAAAAGGCCCAGGCCGTTCGAGGTGCGGTAAGGGGAATAGACCCCGTTGGGGGTCTGCGAAGCGGCATTGTCCAGCGCGTGGGATTCCGTAAAGGTGTAATTGAAGCCGGACAGCTTCAGGTAGGAATTCAGGCGCGGCTCGTAGGCGCATTCCGGCAGCCAGAAGCCGGAGGGCTTCCTGTTAAAGCGTTCCTCGTAGTCCTCCGCGGCGGCGGCCAGCTGGGCGCGCACGGCCTCGGGCCTGGCCAGCAGCGGGAGCAGGGCGTGGGTGGCCGAGGTGGTGATTATCTCTATCTGCCCGGCGTGCTGCAGGGCTTTAAGCGGGGTGATCAGGTCGCCGCTGTACTTGTGCATCAGCGCGGCGGCGTCCTCGTACAGTTTCTGGTAGAACTTCACCGTCTTAAGCAGGGCGGGGTCGTCCTGCGCGCGCTCAAGCTCCTTCTCGATAAGCTCAAGCCTGGATCCCACGTAAAGCACCAGCTTGTCCTCGAGGGGCTCGCTCTCCAGCATCGCCCCCAGCGTGGGAGAAATAGAGATGGTCACGCCGGGCCTTATGCCTTCCGAGGCAAGGCGCTCCAGCACTGAAATTATAGGGACATAGGTTTCCACCACGGCCTCGAAAAACCAGTTCTCTTCGAGGAAGGCGGAGTCCTCGGGATGGTTCACGTACGGCAGATGCGCGTGGAGCAGGAACATCAGGGAGCCGCGCGAGCTCATGAGAGCACCTTCTTGTGGAATTCCAGGCTGGCATAGGCCCGGTCTTCGGCCAGGCCGGCCGCCGCCGGGGCGGCCGCCGGGTTGGATTCCAGCAGCTTTTCCCAGGCGCCGCTGCGCAGAGCGTAAAGGGCCGCCTCGCAGTTCCCGCCGCGCTCCGGCACCGGGAGGTAGGCGCGGCCGGCCTGCCACTGGGCCTTGTGCGAGGAGGCAGGAGTTTTGTCTTCGGCGTAGGAGAGGCGCAGCTCTATCTCCGGTGAAAAAGAAGCGGTATGGAAAGAATCGGCGCGGCCCTCGGAAAACTGCCAGAAGACGAAGAACGTCCCGGGGTTCTTCGGGAGAAGCACCAGGCGGTCTTCAGGAGGGAGCGGCCTTGAAAGTTCCGGCATATAGAGTTATCTATAATTTACTAAATTTCACGCGAGTAAAAAACATCTTTATTAAATTAAGGTGCCCGCTTTTGGCGGGCACCTTTTTTCAGAACGCCGCTCCGGGGTTAAAGCCCGTACATGGCGACGATCTCGTCCTTGGTCTTCCCCAGTATCCCGTACTTCTTGCCCACCTTTATGAAGGCGGCCAGGGCTTTGTCCAGGTGGTGCGTTTCATGCGCGGCAGAGAGCTGCGTGCGGATGCGGGCCTGGCCCTTGGGGACCACCGGGAAGAAGAAGCCGATCGCGTAGATCCCCTCGTCGAAGAGGTCGCGGGAGAAGTCCTGGGCGAGCTTCGCGTTGAACAGCATGACCGGCACTATCGGCGTGTCGCCGTTCTTGAGGACGAAGCCGGCCTCGGTCAGGCCCTTGCGCCAGTAGGCGGCGTTGCGCTCCAGCTTATCCCTGAGCTCGGTGCTTTTTGAGAGCAGGTCGAGCACCCGGAGCACGCCCGAGACCACTACGGGCGCGATCGTGTTCGAGAACAGGTAGGGCCGCGCCTTCTGCCGGCACAGTTCCACGATCTCCTTCCTGCCCGAGACGCAGCCGCCCGAGGCGCCGCCCAGCGCCTTGCCGAAAGTGGTGGTAATGATGTCTATCTTCCCCACGACCCCGTATTTTTCGTGCGTCCCACGCCCGGTCTTGCCGATGAAGCCGCTCGAGTGGGATTCGTCGACGAAGAGCATGGCGCCGTACTTCTCGCACAGGGCCGCCATCGTGTCAAGCGGGGGAGTGTCCCCGTCCATCGAGAAGACGCCGTCCGTAATAACCACCATCAGGCGCTTGTCGGAGTGAAGCTTGAGCTTCTCTTCCAGGTGCTCCATGTTGGCGTGCTTGAAGGTATCGCGCTGGGCCTTGCAGAGCCTGATGCCGTCTACGATGGAGGCGTGGACCAGGCGGTCGGAGATCATCACGTCCGACTCGTCCAGGATCGCTTCAAAAACGCCGGCGTTGGCGTCCATGCACGACGGGAAGAGGATCGTATCTTCGGTGCCCAGGAACTCGGTCATGCGCCGCTCAAGCTCCCTGTGGATATCCTGCGTGCCGCAGGTAAAACGGACCGAGGACATCCCGTAGCCGCGCGTGTCCAGGCCCGTGCGCGCGGCCTGGATCACCTCGGGGTGGCTGGAGAGCCCGAGGTAGTTGTTGGCGCACATGTTTATCACTCTCTTGAGCGGCGCGCCCGCGGGGAACTCGACCTCTATGTCCGCGGCCTGCGCGGAGTGGATGTAGCGCTCCACCTTGAAAATGCCGGCGGCGCGGAGCGCGTCGAGGTCTTTCTGATAGTGCTCGCGAACAGGGTTAGTGAAGGCCATATTAAACCTTCCCGGCCGCGAAGGTTTCCACGAGCGAGGCTATCTTATTGACGCTGTCAAAAGATTCCGGAGTGGCTTTGTCGTCCGGGATCTGGATCTTGTACCGGTTCTCCAGGAAGCGCTTTAAAGACACCATGGAGAAGGAATCCACTATCCCCCCCGAGATCAGCGCGGTGTCGAAGTTTATCTCCTGGTCGTCGTCCTCCAGGTATTCGGCCTTCACATACTTCAAAACGGCAGCGCGGATGTCTTCAGTGCTTTCCATTGTATTCTCCTTATTAATCGTTCTCCAGGGTGGAGGTATCGCCTATTTCCTGTCCCCATTCCTTGGCCTTGAGGACGCGGCGCATGATCTTGCCGCTGCGCGTCTTGGGCAGCAGGGGCGTATACTCTATCTCCTGCGGCATGGCCAGCGGGGAAAGCTTCTTGCGGATGAAGTTCATGATCTCAAGGGTAAGGTCGTCGTTACCGATGAAACCCGGCTTGACCGTAACGAAGGCTTTGACCACTTCCATGTTGATCTCGTCGGGCTTGGAAACCACGGCAGATTCAGCCACCGCCGGGTGCTCCAGCAGCGCCGATTCCACTTCGAAGGGGCTTACAAGGTGCCCGGCCGTGTTGATTATATCGTCGTCGCGCCCCACGAACCAGTAGTAGCCGTCCATATCGCGGGTCGCGCGGTCGCCCGTGAGGTACCAGCCGTTGCGGAACTTCTTCTTATAGACTTCCTCGTTGTTCCAGTAGCTGCGCATCATGGCCGGCCAGCCGGGCTTTACGGCTATCAGGCCGATCTTCCCGGCCTCCGTGAAGGGCTCGAAGGTCTGCAGGTCGAGCAGCGTCGCGGTTATGCCGGGGAAGGGCTTGCCCATGGACCCCGGCTTGATCTTGAGGCCGGGATAGTTGGAGATCATTATGGAGCCGGTTTCGGTCTGCCAGTAGCTGTCGTGGAACGGCAGGCCGAACACCCGCTCGGACCAGGTCACGGCCTCGGAGTTAAGCGGCTCGCCCACGCTGGCCAGGTGCCTCAGGCTCGAAAGGTCGTGCTTCTTTACGGCCTCGTCGCCGGCCTTCATCAGCGCCCGTATCGCCGTAGGCGCGGAGTACCACACCGTGACGCGGCGTTTCTGTATGAACTGGTACCAGCTCTCGGAGGTGAAGCCCACGTCCAGCACGCACGAGGTCACGCCCAAGCTCCACGGCCCGATTATGCCGTAGGAGGTCCCCGTCACCCAGCCCGGGTCGGCGGTGCACCAGTAGATGTCGTCGTCGTGCAGGTCGAGCACCCACTTGGCGGTCAGGTACTGGGAGATAAGCGAATAGTGCACGTGCTGGGCGCCCTTGGGCATCCCCGTGGTGCCCGAGGTGTAATGAAGCAGCGAAGGGGACTCCGCCTTGGTATCGGCGCACTTAAAATCCTCGACGGGTTTGGCCTGCTCCAGCGAGAAGGCGACCTCGCGCTCCTGCAGGGGCTTCTTGCCGTCGTCGTCCACCACTATGATATATTTCAGGCAGGGGAGCTTCTCGCGGAGCTTCCGCACCTTGCCCACGTGCTTGCGCTGGGTGATGACGGCCGTGGTCTGCGCGTTCTCGAGCCTCACCAGCAGGGATTCGTCGCCGAAGGCCGAGAACAGTGGCTGGGCCACGGCGCCGGCCTTCAGTACGCCCAGGAAACCAAGGTACAGTTCGGGGATGCGGTCCAGGAACAGGCAGACCCTTTCTTCCCTTTTGATACCCAGGCCCTGGAGGAAGGCCGCGAAGGTGTTGGAAGCGAGACGGAGATCGTTGAAAGTATAGCGCTTCTCCGCGCCGCCCATCCCTTCCCAGATAAAGGCGGTCTTGGCGGCCTTGCCCATATTGCAGATCCGGTCCGTGCAGTACCAGGCGATATTTATGTCGCTGCCCGGTTTATAGCCCAGCTCCTCTTCGGCGAGAGCCCAGGGGGAGCCCTTCACCCGCTCGTCGTAAGACCCTATATTCGGCTTGGTCGTTGTTTCCATCTTATCCCTCCAGGATTACCACAGCGCTTGAATAATCTTTAATGTGCGTCAGCGAAACATGAATGCGGCGGATCTTGTACTTCCGGCAAAGTTCCTTCGTCCTGCCGCGCAGGACGATACCGGGCTTTCCCAAGGGGTCGTTACGGACCTCCACCTCCTTGAAAGCGAGTCCGCCGCGGTAGCCTGTCCCCAGGGCTTTAAAAAAAGCCTCTTTGGCCGCGAACCGGGCCGCGTAATTCCCGGCCCTGCCGTGTTTAGGCTCGCAGTACCTGATCTCACCGGCCGAGAAATATCTCTCCTTGAAACCCTTGGACCTGGCTATTTCTTTGGAAACGCGGGAAACCTCGATCGTGTCTATTCCTACGCCTAAGATCATGACAATTAAAAATATACCTTTTTAGCAAAAGAGTGGCAAGGATACCCGGGCGACGGCTTTTCAGGACAGGCTTTTCTTGATCCTGCCCATGGCTTCGTTTATCGTTTCCACGGAAGTGGCGTAGGAAAAACGCAGGTAACCCTCGCCGCTGGGGCCGAAGGCGGAACCCGGCAGGCAGCAGACGCCGGCCTTGTAAAGAAGATGATCCGCCATTTCCCGCGAGGTTTTGCCTGTCTTTTTGATATTGGGGAAGGCGTAGAACGCCCCCTTCGGCGCCAGGCAGGAGAAACCCGGTATCTCGTTCAGGCCTTTAACAATGGCGTCCCGCCTTTCCCGGAAAGCGGCCATCATCTTATGCAGGTCTTCCTGGCCGCCCTCAAGCGCGGCTATGCCCGCTTTCTGCACGAAGGAGGTAGTGCAGGAGAGCGCGTTGATCATCAGGATCTCCATCTTTTTAATGAGGGCCGCGGGGCCGACCAGGTAGCCCAGGCGCCAGCCGGTCATTGAATAGGATTTTGAGAAACCGTCCAGGATGATCACGTTCTCCCTGGCCTCGTCGAGCGCGGCCGGAGAATAAAAAGAGACGTCGTACAGCATTTTCGAATAGATCTCGTCGGACAGGATATAAACGCCGTGTTTCCGGGCGAGCTTCGCCGTCGCCAGAAGCTCGTCTTTGGTCATCACCGAGCCGGTGGGGTTCTGCGGGCTGTTCAGGATGATCAGCTTTGTCTTGGCTGTTATCCGTTTTTTAATATCGTCGGGGTCCAGCCTGAACTCGTTCTCTTCCCTTACCGGGATGGCCCCGTCCGCGGCTTTCAGGTATTTTACCAGCGAGCCGTAGGTGGGGAACGCGGGATCGGGATACAGCACCTCGTCCCCGGCTTCGACCAGCGCCAGCATGGAGAAAAAGATGCCGGGCTTGGCCCCGGGCAGTATCAGTATCTGGTCCGCGCCGGGCTTGAAGCCCCGCGTCTTTTTGATCTCTTCCTGTATCGCGGCCTTCAGGTCCGGTATGCCGCCCGCCGCGACATAGCCGGTATAATTCTCATTAACGGCCTTGAACGCGGCTTCCTTTATGTGCGCCGGCGTGGGGAAATCGGGCTGGCCGATCTCGAAGTGCAGCACCTTCCCGCCCTCGCGCTCCACCGCCTGCGCCTTGGCGAGGTATTCAAAGGCGCCCTCGCCGCAGATCCTGTCCATTCCGCCGGCAATATTTCTCATTATTATCAGCCTTACAGCTCATCTGTCATGCAATGCCGCGGCTATTACGGGGATGCCGCCTTTGGTAAGGGCCCCCGCCGTCATGTTCACGGCTTCATGCTTGTCCAGGTAATTCTGCTCGAGCGCGGGCATCAGGCCGCCGCTCAGGACGTCGGCTTTGGGGATAAAGTAATCGAGGATATTCGACGGGTGCTCCCGCTTCTGCTCGAGTTTAACGGGGCCGCCCTCGTGCTTGGCGCTTATGTTCCTGACTTTTTTCCCCAGTTCCACCAGCTCCGCTGTCCTGTCGTAAGGCTGGCGCACTATGGATTTCCAGGTCTCCGTGATGTGGTGCTCGAAGCGGACGCAGGCCTCGAGGTTCAGCCCGCTTCTCACCTGGGCCGACAGTTCTATGGTCTGGTTGTTGACGGAATTGGAAAAGTTGAAGCCGATAAGCGGCGTCGAGCCGTCGTCCCGCGAGAACAGCCTGGCGGTCAGCAGCGTCCAGAGGATGGAATACGGGTTGTCGTTCCCCATAAAAACGGAGATCTTGAATTCGTTGTTGATCCCGAGCTTGTGCATCAGATAGCTGAGGAAGATGGTCCCCGGGTTGAGGTTCAGGACCTGCCTGACGCCGTAATTGGTGTAGTAATAAAGGAATTCATCAGCCCACTTCAAAGCGTAACCGTTCGGCTGCCCGACCCCGCCGAAGTAGCCGGTTATCGTGTCCGGCCCGCCCAGGTGGACATTGGCGCCGTCGGTGCCCTTGGTATCGAGGGTCTCGACATAATTAGCGCCTATGATATTCATGGCCGCCGCTATGGCCGTAAGCTCGCCGTCCTTCTGGGCTTCCTGCTCTTTCATGAACCTGACGCGGATGTAGCGCCCGGGCATGAGTTCCTTCCTCTCGATGGCCCGCCTGGCCTCGGTGATGAGCCAAGGGAAATACTGCAGCGCGCTTACTTCCAGCGTTACGGCGAAATCGGCGTTAAAGCGAGTTTTTTTATGATTCGCGCCCAGCTCCCGCTTACGGTAGTCCTCCATGCTGATGAACGCTTTTTCGGCTTTCACCTTCATCAGCCATTCCAGGTCCTTCAGATACGGCGATCTTATCTTGCGCAGGGCGGCCAGCTGGTTGTCCAGGTTCTGCGCTTTTTTGGCCTTCGCGTTGATCTCATCTATACTCCCGTACTTCGCGATTACCTTCATCAGGTCCCGGATGAGCGTGTTCGAGGGGGCGGTCAGGAAACTATTTATTTCCCGCAGTTTTTTATCCGAGATTTTCAGTTTATTAAGCGCGTTTGAAGACATTTTAAGCTCCTATTCTGTTTATTTTTACACCAAAGAAGTTGTTGAAAAAGGCCTTTTGATCCATCAGGCCCAGGCTGCCTTTTTTAGCGGCCTCCTCGCTGTATTCCTGCACCGCGTCGGCCGTCACCCCGCTGCCCCATAAAATAACAGGGACCGGGTCTTTAACATGTATCCCGGTTTCGACGGGGGTGGGATGGTCGGGGAGCAGGGCTATCCTGATATCGGTCTTCGCCGCGTCTATCCCCTTCATTATGGGCGCCACCAGCCTGCTGTCCAGGTCTTCGATGACTTTCAGCTTCAGCGCGAGGTCGCCGTCGTGGCCGGCCTCGTCGGCCGCTTCCACGTGGAGGTACACATAATCGTATTTCTTAAGGGCCTCGAGGGCGGCCGCTGCTTTGCCCTCGTAATTCGTATGGGAATTGCCTGTCGCGCCCTCGACCGCTATGACCTTCATGCCGGCGTAAATGCCCAGCCCTTTGATAAGGTCTACGGCGGTTATCACCGCGCCGTCCAGGCCCGTGAGCTCTTTTATGGTCTTCATTTTGGGCTTCTCGCCGGCGGCCCACGGCCAGATAAGGGTCGGGCGCTTTTCGCCGGGCGCGGCATCCGCCCGGTTCAGCGGCAGTTCGGCGAGGACAGCGGCTGAATCAGCGATAAGCCTGTTCAGCCTTTCCGCCGTTTTTTCGCCCCGCTCTTCAAGGGCGGCTACCTTCAGTTCCGCCAGGTCTTTGCCGATATAATCGTGCGGGGGCCAGCATTTTATATGCGAGTCGCCGCCGTCGAGGACCAGCAGGTGGCGGTAGTGGATGCCCTGGTAGAACCGTACCCCGTTCCCGCCCAGTTTACCGTTCAGAAGCTTTATTATTTCAGCGCCGGCCTCATGGGAAAGGTCGCCGCCGGAATGGCTGGCGATCTTATTGTCCTTTGCCCAGATCAGGTTGCAGCGCAGCGCCAGCTGGGAATCGGACAGCTCCACGCCCAGGCTGGCCGCCTCGAGCACGCCGCGCTGGCAGAAATTTTCCCGCGGGTCGTAGCCCATGACCGAAAGGTTGGCCACTTCGGAACCGGCGGGGAGGTCGGAGGGGATAGTCTTGAAAAGGCCGGAGGCGCCTTCCCTGGCCAGCCGGTCCATGTTCGGGGTTTTAGCGGCCATCAGCGGCGTTCTCCCGCCCAGGGACTTAACCGGGTAATCCGCCATGCCGTCGCACAGGATGATCAGGTGTTTCATAGCCTCGCAAGATATCCGTAAAAGGCTTTGTAGTCCGCGTCCATCTTTATATAGTCCTCTTTAAGCTTGTCCAGCTTGGAAAGGCTTTCGGGAACCGCGGGGGAAATGCCCAGTATCTTGTTGATCTCTTCCGGGAACTTCGCCGGGTTGGCGGTCTCCAGGCTTATGCAAAGCGTTTCGGCCTCTTCCTTATGCTCTTTGAGGAATTCTCCCAGGGCGTACCAGGCTACCGCACCGTGGGGCTCCAGCACTATCGCTTCTTCCCTGTAAGTATCGGCTATGCACTTGCGGGTATCCCCGTCGCTCACCGAGACCGCGTGGATGAGCCCGCGCATTTTCTCCATGTCGGGGGCTTTGAGGAGCATACCTTTCTCGTCCATCTGCCCGCCGAAAATATCGATAAGGCGGGTAAGGTTGCTCGGGTGCCCGACGTTCATCGCGTTCGAGATGCACATCCGGGAGGGCTCTATCTTCGAGTACTGCCCGCTCGCCAGGAACGCGGGGAACTCGTCGTTGGCGTTGGTGGCCACGATAAGTTTCCTTATAGGGAGCCCCATTTTCCAGGCGAGGAGCGCCCCCATCATATCGCCGAAATTCCCGGAGGGTATAGAGAAGATAACCTCCTCTCCCATTTCTTTCACGAGCTGCGTATAGGCCCAGATATAATAAACGGACTGGGGGATAAGCCGCGCGATGTTGATGGAATTGGCGGAGCTCAGCTTCAGCTTTTTCAGGCGCTCGTCAGCGAAGGCTTCCTTCACCATCGCCTGGCAGTCGTCGAATTTGCCGCTCACGGCTATCGTCTTCACGTTCCCGCCCAGCGTGGTCATCTGCTTTCTCTGGTTCGGGGTGACCTCGTCTATCGGGAAGAGTATGAGGATCTCGATATTCGGGATATTGTGGAACGCGTTAGCTATCGCCGAGCCCGTGTCGCCCGAGGTGGCGGTGAGGATGATGAGCTTTTCGCCCCGGCCCAGCTTATGGCCCATCAGCGGGGACATCATCTGGGCGGCAAAGTCCTTGAAAGAGGCGGTCGGGCCGGTGTCCAGCCAGAGGATGTGTTTTTTCCCGCTCGCTTTTTCCAGGCGGGGCATGAAGCTGTACGCCTTTTTACATTTGGCCAGCAGGTCTTCGTCGGAGATGCCGTCGAGGAACAGCCTCAGGACGAAGTTGGCCACCTCGTAATACTGCGCACCGGAAAACCCGAGGAAATCGGCCTTCGCTATCCCGGGGATGCGCTCCGGCATATAGAGGCCGCGGTCGGGCGCCTGCCCGGTCAGCACAGCCGTGAAGAAATCGGTTTTGGGCGCGCGGAAATTAGTGCTGTAGAACTGTATCCCCATCTGTTCCTCCTGCTCCGGGCTGTTTCCTCCGGCATACCGCAAAACACCTTAAGACAGCCCCGCCTACTGCGTGAGGAACAGGTCCTTGGTAACGTTGTAGCGGCCGGTGAGCCAGCCGATCACCTCGCGCGCGGCCTGGGCGCTGTCGTTCTCATGAGACTCCAGGAAAACGGAGTACTCGTCCTTCAAAGCCCATTTCTCTTCGTCGGTAAGCGCGTCCAGCCCCCTGTCCATGAATACCGGGATATCCCTCTCCAGCAGCAGGGCCATGTCGTGGCAGGTAACCATGCCCGCGGCCTTCTTGAAGGCCTTTTCGGGATTATAGGCCGCGCCCTTCTCGTAGCTGGACTTCAGCGTGAGCAGGACTATCTTCGAAAGCGCCGCCTGGTTCATCGGGTTCACAGCATGGGCCGCCAGGCAGCCCCCCATCTCGGCCGGGCGGCCGGTCACGGGACGGAGGTGCAGGAACTTGCACATGCGGGGCCCGTCGTTAACCGGGTAATTGTCCCACAGGAAGGGCTTGCGGCCCAGTTTTTCCGAAGTCGCCCGCAGGTGCTCCGGGGTGTAGGACTTTGAGCAGACCTGCTCGCCGGTCCAGAACATGCTGACTTTTTTGTCCAGCCCCGCTCCCAGTTTCTCGAAATACCCCGCCGGCATCTTGCCGAAAAGCTTCTCCAGCACCGGGTCCGAAGAGTAATAAGTGGGGCAGAAAACGAACTGCCTGGCTCCGGAGCGCGCAACCATCCAGTTAACCACCTCTATCTGCCGCTCCGCCAGGCCCGGCAGGTCTCCCTTCATGTCGTCCATCAGTATACCGAGCTTGTTCACGCCTATGCGGTTGAACACGTCCAGGCGGTGCTGCAGCAGCCTCTTGGCCTCCAGGTCGAACGGGGTGAGGTAGATCTCGAAAGGGCTGAAGCCCACGCCGAACTCGATGCCGGCGGAATGGCATTGCCCGGCCAGTTTGGTGAGTTTTTCCTCCAGGACCTTGGGGAAGGGCTCGCGCCACTTCTTGCGCAGATAGCCATCGGCCTTCGGCGCATAGATGTAAAAGGAAAAGCCGTGCTTTTTAAGGAAGATGGCGTAGTCGGTCCGCTCCCCCCAGCTCCACGGCTCTCCGTAAAAACCCTCGATAACTCCAAGTTGTGTGTTCATCAGTTTATCCGTATTATTGTTTGGAAAGGGCTGTAATCCGGTTCTCAGCCTTTTTACGCAGAGGGGTTTCCGCGTATTTTTCAATTACTTTCTGATAATACTCTTTGGCTTTTTCAGTATCTTTCGCCTTTTCGTAAACCTCCCCGGCGGCGTAGAGCGCCTTAGGGGCCTGCGGGTCCGTCCCGTATTCAGCGACTATCCTGTCGTACATTTTAACCTCGCCCTCAACGCCGGCGGCGTCCTTTATGTCTTTCCTGTATATTTCAGCCGCCAGCATCAGCGCCTCAATGGCTTTTTGGCCCTTATACTTGTCGGCCAGCCTGTTGAGCACCGCCACGGCCTCCGGGAACTTATCGAGCTTCTCGCGCAGCACGCGCGCCGCGTCCTTATAAGAATTATAGGTCTCGTCCCTGTCCGGGTAAAGCTCAATTATCTTCTCATATATTTCCACAGCGAGGCCGTACTTTTTCTGCTTTTCCGCAAGGGCGGGGAGGCGGCTGTAGGCTGTCCAGGCCTCGTCGGTGCCCGGCAAGGAGGCCGCTATGTCCTGATAGACCTCTATCGCCTTCTCGTATTCCTTCATATTGTCGGCCAGCAGGCCGCCCAGGGACCGCTTCGCCCGGGCCAGCAGCGGGCTTGCGGGGTGGAGCTGTATCATTTTCTCATACTCCAGCCTGGCGGGAAGGTACTCGCCTTTTCGCTGGTGCAGGTCCGCCAGCGCCACGCGCAGCGCGTCGTTCTTGACGTAACCGGGAAACCTGTTGAAAAAATTCCGGAATTCGGCGGTCAGGGGCTCGTAGTAAGCCTCGCCCGCCTGAACGGAAAGTTTTTCAAGCATGGAGGAGATATTATAATCAGCGGCGGCCGTTTCCGGGGCCTGGGACGCCTCCTTAAGCGCAGGCCGCGTTTTTTTATCGCCCTTTCTCGAAAGAGTGTCGGCAAAAAGCTTCAGGGCCTCTTCTAAAGAAGCGGCTTGAGGATAGGCCTGAAAATACTTAACCAGGTCGATCAGCGCGAACTGATAGTCTCCGAGCTTAACGCGGAGATTGGCCTTCAGCAGCTGGGCTTCGGCGGAATTGGGAGTTTCAGGGTTGCGGGCCAGCCAGTCTTCCAGCTGCGGCAGCGCCAGTTTCAGCACATCTTCTTCCTTGTCCTGCCCGGCCGTCTTTAGAAAGTTCCATTCCGCTTCCACTACGCCAGCGGAGCTCTGCGGCGTGGTTGCCGGAGGCGCGGCTGCCTTTGGCGCGTCGGCTTTCGGCGCGGCGGCTTTCGGCGCGGCGGCCTTCGGCGCGTCGGCCTTCGGCGCGGCGGCCTTCGGCGCGGCTACCTTTGGCGCGTCGGCCTGAATATCGTCGGACTGAACCTCGTCGGCCTGAGACGCGGCGGACTGAACCTCGTCGGTCTGAAGCTCATCGGCGTCCTGGGCGGCTGACGGAAGGGCGCAGACAAGCGCCAGGATTGCCGTCAAGACCGGGAATTTTAATTTATTCATGCTATATTCTCCTTGTTGTGTTTATATTAACTTAACGCTGCACGCTACAGCAACAAAATACGAACTAAAAAGGTTCTTCATTCATTCAACCGCGCAGAACCGTTATGCCATTATAGTCAAGCCAGTCAAGAGAAAGAGGGCTTACTATGACATTGGAAGGAACCTGGACGGTTTTAGAGCCGGGCTTATAGATCCGGCGAAGTTCCCAGTCGCTGAGAAAGACCTTTTTTACAACTGCGGGAACTTTCTTCCCGGCAGGCGCCGCCCCCCCCGGTTCGCGGGAGAGGTGCTGCATTATTAAGTCTTCGACAGCGCCCTTGGTAAGCATATAAAAAGCCAGACAGTTTGGCAGCTGGAAGCAGGCCACATTACAAAAGCCCCCCAGCCGCCCGGCGGTTTTAGCCGACCTTCACCGAGATCTTCGCCAGGTACTTATCAAGTTCGTCGGCGGGGCGGGGGATGACATGCATCCCGACAAGCTCCCCGGCCTTCTGGGCGGCGGCGCCGCCGGCTTCCACGGCGGCGCGCACGGCGCCGACTTCGCCGGCGCACAGCGTGGTGACGTAGCCCGAGCCTATCTTCTCGTAGCCGAGCAGGCGCACCTTGGCGGCCTTCGACATGGCGTCAGAGGCTTCTATCATGCCTATGAAACCTTTCGTCTCTATCATTCCAAGCGCTTCTTTGGGTTCGGACATAATTTTCTCCTTGATACTGCTAATCGTTAATCGAAGGTCGAAAGTCAAAAGTCGAAAATCACGGAGAACAGATATTTATTCCTGATTTCAGATTTTCGATTATCGATTTTCGATCTCTTAATACTGTCCCTTCGCTGCCTCGCCGCCGGAAACTATGGCTATGCTGGCGCTGGTGCCGAGGCGGGTGGCGCCTGCCTTTATCATAGCCGCGGCGACTTCGGCGTTCTTGATGCCGCCGGAAGCTTTCACGCCCATCTCGGGGCCTACGGTCTCGCGCATGAGCGCAATATCCTCGGGGGTGGCGCCGCCGGTGCCGAAGCCGGTGGAGGTCTTCACGAAGTCGGCCTGGGCCTGTTTAGCCATCTTGCAGGCGCGGACCTTCTCGTCTCTGGTCAGGTAGGAGGTCTCGAGTATCACCTTGAGGCATTTGCCGCGGGTGGCGTCGCGCACGGCTTTTATGTCGTCCTGCACCAGTTGGTCGTTGCCGGACTTAAGCGCGCCGATATTGATGACCATGTCTATCTCGTCGGCGCCATTGGCTATGGCGTCACGGGCTTCTATGGCCTTAACGGTAGGGGTGGTGGAGCCCAGGGGGAAACCGATGACGGTGCAAACCATCACGCCGGAACCGCGCAACAGCCTGGACGACATGGCTACGTAGCCGGGGTTTACGCAGACAGAGGCGAAGTGGTATTTGCGGGCTTCTTCGCAGAGTTTGCCTATCTCCTCCTGCGTGGCGTTGGCCTTGAGCAGGGTATGGTCGATCATGCCCGCAATGGACTTACTGGCCTCGTTAGGATTACAAAAGGTCACACGGTCCACGCTGGCTTTCACCTGCTGGGCCGTATAGTTGGTGAGCGGGTTACAACTCTGGCAGGAGGAGCTGCAGGTGTTCTCTTCAAGGCGGCAATCGCCCTGGCCGGAGCAGGCCTTCGGTGAAGAAGAGGCGGGCTTGCTTGTCCCGGCCGGGTTAACCAGCGGGTGCTGAAAGATCTTGCCGCCTGAACCTATAGACACGGAATCCCCGAGGGTCTGCCGCGGGAAGGAAGGGCTTTTTTCCCTTAAGATCCTGGCCACTTCGGCCGCTATTTTCTTTATATCTTCGTCGGTCATATTTATTCCTTCGCTGTAATGTGGGCCTTATCCACAATGCCGGCTATTACGGTGCGCACCGGCGCCTTGGAGTTCTTTAAAATTTTCCTGGCGGAGCCGCCCTCGTCCACTACCAGCACGGTGTCGCCGGGCCCGGCCCCCTGGTTGCCGTCGAGTGCCAGCGTGGCTTCGCCTACAAGCTTATTCCCGTCCATGGGGTCCACGGCCTTGACCAGCAGCATGGTCGCACCCTTGAGGCCCGGGTGCTTGCGGGTGGCCCACACATTGCCGATAACTTTAGCTATGAACATATATTGTAAACCGAACTTTATATTCACCGCTGAGGCGCAGAGGTCGCAGAGTGAGAAAAAGAATATCCTTTCCGCTTCTGATCTCTGCGTTCTGTTCTCTGCGAGCTCTGCGTCTCAGCGGTGAAATTCTTCAGCGCAGCATCTTTCCGTCTATAATTCCTACTATCGCCGCGTCCACGGGGGGAGGTGCGGCGTTTACGGCCGTCTCCCCCTCCCAGCCCTCGAAGGCCAGGATGGCTTCTCTCGAAGCTACAAAAAAAACTGCTTCCCCGGCTCCCGCTCCTACGGTATCACCGGCCACAAGAGGATCGCCGGCGGGCTTGTCGGTCTCCCAGTCCAGGGGCTGTATAAGGAGCAGGGTTTTGCTTTCCATGCCGCAGCATTGCTGCGAGCAGAAAACCCGTCCAATAACCTTTGCCTGTTTCATAAACTTTTTATAGAAAATGAATCTTTGATGCTTCCCTGATTCCCGATTCCCGATTTTCGATTCCCGGTTTTTTAACAGCACCGCTGCTCTATCGCCGTTATCTTATCCAGGCGCTTCTGGTACTTGCCGCCCTCGAAAGGGGTGTTAAGCCAGACCTTCACCATTTCCTGCAGTGCCAGCTCGCCGTGCGTCTTGCCCCCGAGACAAAGAACATTGCAGTCCTCGTGGGCCGAAGCGAAGCGCGCCGAAATAATATCGTAGGCGGCCACGGCGCGTATCCCGTGCACCTTGTTCGCGGCCAGCGGCATGGCCCCGTTGAAGCCGTCCACCAGCACAGCCCGGTCGAATTCCTTCCTGCGCACGGCTTCGCTGACCAGCAGGGCTATGTCCGGGAAGTCCACCGGCTCCGTAGAGTAGCAGCCGAAATCCATGACCTCGTGGCCAAGGCCCTGGAGGAATTTCTTAAGCTTTTCCTTGGCTTCAAAACCCGCGTGGTCGGCGCCTATTACCAATCTCATAAATTTTCTCCTGTCCGTTTATATCGCCGCGCCGAGATGCTCGTGCGCATTGGGGATCACTATGCGGCTCACCACGGCGTCCTCGCCTATGGCCTTTACACCCGCCGCCACGGCGGTGCGCACCGCGCCCGGCTCGCCGGTCACGGTGAAGTAGCCCTTGCCGCCTGTGCCTTTGCCGGTGTTGACTTCCGCCACGTGTACGAAGGCCGCCTTGGCCGCGGCGTCGGCTGCGAAAAGCGCGGGCAGGGCCTCTTTTGTTTCCACGATGCCCACGGCCTCTATCTTGGCCGCCTTTACTTTTTTATTGAGGGTGGCGAGAACCCCGGCGTGCACGTTGCGTATAAGGTGGCGCGCTATTATGGTATTGCCGGCTATCTCAACGCCTTTTGCCAGCGAAGATTCGACTTCGCCGAGCGGGCCGGAGATCACTATGATATATTTCCCCTTGGAGATCGCCTGGTGAACCTCGGGCTTTACACCCGCGGCCTTGCACATTGCGTCCAGGGTTTCGATACCCCTGGCTATCGAAGAAAGTTCAATTAGTCCGAGCGAAATATTTGCCAGCATAAATTCTCCTGATTCTCACTGTTCCGATTTTCGATCTTCGACTTTCGATTTCTTTTTCCTACGCTATCCTGAGATCTCCGACCACGCTGCACTGCAGCGGCCGCACGAAATGGCTGGTCTTGGTGATCCCGTCGCCGGTAGGCGTACCGATGGACATCGAGGCGTAGCCCTCGCCCATGCCGAGGCCGTTCAGCGTGCAGCCGTTCTTAACGAAGATGGAGCAGGCCATGCGGCGGCCCATTTTCGTCATGTTCTTTATGTTGGTGGAGTACATGCCGGCGGTGTGATGGCTTTCCCCCTCCACGAAATAGGCCAGCTCGATCGCGGCGTCTATGTCGCGCACGACAGTAACCGGCAGCACCGGCATCAGCTGCTCGCTGACCACGAAAGGATGGTCGTTGGGAACTTCAGCCCAGAGAACGCGGATCTCGTCGGAAAGGCTCAGGCCTATTGACTTGGCGATAAACGACGGGTTTTTGCCGATAAAGTCCCGGTTGATCCTGGGCTCGCGGCCAGGCTCAAGTATGGCCAGCTTTGTAAGCTGCTCCATCTGCGGGCCGGTCAGCTCGCGGGCGCGCAGGTCACGGCGCATGGCTTCGAGGAACCGCGCGCGCGCGGCCTCCACCACTATCACTTCCTTCTCGGCTATGCACAGCACGTTGTTGTCGAAGCCGCAGCCGGTTATTATCTCGGAGGCGCAATCGGGGAACACGGCCGTTTCGTCCACCACGATGGGCGGGTTGCCGGGGCCGGCGGCGATAGTCTTGCAGGCCTTGCCGGCGCTCATGGCCACCTTAACGATGGCGGGGCCGCCGGTGACTATGTTCATGCGGCCTTTTGGGTGGCATAAAAGCTGTTTTGTGATTTCCTGAGTTGGCTTGGCTATGGTCGTGATCAGGTTGGCCGGGCCGCCGGCTGCTACGATGGCTCTGTCCAGCGCGCGCACTGCGTCCGCCACGCAGCCCTTGGCGGCCGGGTGGGGCGAGAAAACCACTGAATTGCCCGCGGCTAAAATGCCGATGGCGTTGCTTATAATGGTAGCCACGGCGTTGGTGGACGGGGTTATGGCGGCTACGACGCCGAAGGGCGCGTATTCCACCAGGGTGAGGCCTTTGTCGCCGGTATAGGCCAGCGCGCGCAGGTCTTCAACGCCCGGAGTCTTATCGGCGACTATCATATTCTTTAGAACTTTGTCCTCGACGCGGCCCATGCCGGTCTCGGCTACGGCCATTTCCGCCCAGCGGCGGGCGTTGGCGCGGGAGACTTCGCGCATGGCGGCTATTATTTTTCCGCGCGCCTCCAGGCCCAGGTCCTGGAATACCGGCTGGGCTTTCTCGGCGGCGTTGACGGCCTCGTCGACGGTGTCGAACACAGGCCCGCCGGATGACGCGGCTTCAGGCTGGACGTCAAGGTTCTTAACGACCTCCGCCACGATGCGCTTGAGATCTTCTTCGTTTATAGACATAAGCACTACGCTTCCATCTTGTCTTTGCGCTTATTGAACACCACTTTGCCTTCCTTCTCTATGGTGTCGACTATGGCGAAAACAGTGCAGTCTACCGGGGTGTTCTCGGTTTTAGAGGTCTGGCGCGCGCTGGAGCCCTGCACCAGCAGGACCAGCTCGCCCGTCCCCGCCCCGACGGCGTCTATGCCTACCAGCGCATTGCCGCGCGGCTTGTCGTCCAGGCCCACCGGCTGGACGATCAGCAGCTTGGTCCCCACAAGTTTATCGTCCTTGCGGGTGCAGACCACGTTACCCACTACTCGTGCAAAAAGCATAGAACCTCCGAACTAATCGAAAATCAAGAATCGATAGTCGAAAATCGAAAACAGGGAACTTAAATTGCATTTCCGCCGATCTTCGATTTTCGATCTTCGATTTTCGACTATTTCTTCTTGGCTTCGCTTATCGGCAGCTTGCCTTCCAGGTCGCCGTGGGGCTGCGGTATAACGTGCACGCTCACCAGCTCCCCGACTTTCTGGGCGGCGGCGGCGCCGGCGTCGCAGGCGGCGCGGCAGGCGGCTACTTCGCCCCTGAAAAGGATGGTCACAAGTCCCGAGCCGACCTTCTCGTAGCCGACAATTTTAACGTTGGCGGCTTTCACGGCGGCGTCGGCCGCTTCCACGCAGGCCACGAGGCCCTTAGTTTCTATCATTCCGAGTGCGTCCATTGTATCCTCCTATAGAACTTTCAAAAACATTTACATCGATGAAGAGGATGTACAAGATAAAAACAAGAAACGCAGATCCCGTCCATCCTGTTCATCCATGTTCAATTTTTCACACTATGTACGCCGGGTCGCTGTTCTTCAGGCCGGCGGCGTTGGCTTCTTCCACGTCCAGGTGCAGCTCCAGCGAGTACGCGTCGGAGACGCGGCAGAGCACCCGCTCGTAAATAGTCTCGCGCTCCGTACCGCGGCCGCAGAGGACGCGTACTTCCCGGCCGTCCTTTACCTTGTACACGGCGCCCTCCTTCACGTTGAAATGGATATGCCGCTTGGAGAGGATGAGGCCCTGCTTTAGCGTGACGGAGCCTTTCGGCCCGACCAGCTTTATGCCCGGGGAATTCTCCAGTTTGCCGGAGTCGCGTATAGGCGGCTCCATACCCAGCCGGCGCGCGTCGCCCAGCGAAACTTCCACCTGGCTGTATTTCCGGTACGGCCCTATCATCCGGACTTCCTTGAGGGCGCCCTTTGGCCCCTCCACGGTCACGCGCTCATTGCAGGCGTACTGGCCGGGCTGTTTAACCGCCTTGAGCCGGGTGTCGTCGGCGTCGGCGCCAAAGAGAGTCTTGAAATCTTCTTTTGTCAGGTGGATGTGGCGGTTGGAAATACCCACCGGCACGGGCGAGTTGGAGCGCTCCTGCCGGAGTTTCAGATCCTCGAGTATTTCCTTAAGCAACTTTTCGTCCATAGCTAACGTATTTCGGGCGGACTTTTCAGATTCACCGCAGAGGCGCAGAGGTCGCAGAGGAAGAGTATTACTTTCTGTTTCTACTCTCTGTTTCTGTCCTCTGCGTACTCCGCGTCTCAGCGGTGAAATTCTTTTCCGCCGTCTTTTGTTCCCTAATTCTATTTCGCCAGCACCTGCTGGAAATGGATCACGCGCAGGAACTTGTCGGCCTTAAGGCTTTCCCCCCCTACAAGGGCCCCGTCGATATCGGGCTGGGCCATCAGTTCGTCCACGTTGTCGGCCTTTACCGAGCCGCCGTAAAGCACGCGCACCGCCTCGGCATAGTCCTTGCCGTAAATGCGCTCCGCCTGCTTCCTGACAAATACATGGGCGTCCTGGGCCTGGTCGGGGGTGGCGGTCTTGCCGGTGCCGATAGCCCAGACGGGCTCGTAGGCGATTACTACCTTGACGGCCTCGGCGGCGGTGATGCCGGCGAAGGCGCCGGTCAGCTGGGTTTCAAGGACGCGGTAAGTTCGCTGGCTCTCGCGCTCCTCCAGCGTTTCGCCAATGCACAACACGGGCACAAGGCCGGCCTTTATGGCGGCTTTCAGCTTCTTGTTGATAACTTCGTCGGTCTCGAGGAAGATCTTCCGGCGCTCGGAGTGGCCGATGATGACGTGCGTGCAGCCCGCTTCGATGATCTGCGACGGGGAGACAGCGCCGGTAAAAGCGCCTTTTTCTTCCCAGGCCACGTCCTGCGAGGAGAGGAATATTTTTGAACCGGCTAAAGCCGCTTTGACGGCGTGGAGGCAGGTAAAACCGGGGGCAAGCAGCACTTCGTGCTTCAAATCGGGGTCAAGGCCTTTGCTAATAGCGGCGGCAAGATCCCCAGCCTCTTTAGAAGTAAGGTGCATTTTCCAGTTGCCTGCTATCATGGGAATTCTTTTGGTAGAAGCCATTTTTGAGTCTCCTAATATTAGATAAAAATATTATACAAATCTTGGGGCTTTAGGGTAGCCCCCCCACCCCATAGGGGCAGCGGCGGGTTGCCTCCGCGCTCCAAGACCGGGTTTTCAGGGAAGAAGGCCGGGGTCTTCTGCCGGCGTTTACTTAGGTTTTAGGTCATGGGCCTGAATGATATTTGTAACCCCGAGGCGTTCAGGACACCCATAAACGTCTTGAACTCCGGATTCCCTTTTTTTGAAAGCGTCTTATACAGGCCCATCCGCGACAGCGACGCCGTCTTCGCCGTTTTTGAAAGCCCATGCGCTTTAGCTACCTGGGCGAGCGCGGCAAGTATAAGCGCCTGGTCGTTCTCCTCCGCGGCCGCGTTCAAATAACGGGCGGCTTCGTTAGGATCTTTCAGCGCTTTGTTTAAATAATCGTCATGGCTTCGATAGGTTCTCATATGGTTCTCCGGTAATCGCTCCAATAATCCATCGCCTTTTGAATGTCCTTATCCTGGCTGCCTTTATCCCCGGCGCAAAGCAAAATAATTAACTCTTTACCCTGAAGACCTGTATAAACCCGGTATCCGGGCCCGAAGTGGATTCTCAATTCAACAACTCCCTGTCCCACGCTTCGATGATCACCCAGATTCCCCAATTCCGCTCGTGTCACGCGCGCCCTGATCTTAGCGGCCCCTTCACGATCCTTGAGAGAATCGACATATTCCACATACGGTTCATTTCCCTTTGCCGTCTTATAAATGATGGATCGTTTGCGCATTGAATATAGTGTACACTATAGTTTACATATTGTCAAGAGCCGGAATTGCAAGAACGAACTCATAGGCAATCCTGCAAGCGGAGTGCTTGCGCGGAGTCAAAGGCTAATCCACAGATTAATGGCGGAGTAACTCACGCTAGGCTGCACTGTATGCCGGGCGGATTCTTTCTCTTTGGTCAATGTTATCAGACCGTGCTTTGAAAGGATGTTTACGTCTTTTAAGACGCTTGGGAAACTGCGATTTGCCAGCTTAACCAGCCCATAGATGCTTCAGGGCGACTTCCCCTTAATTATATGAACCAAGGCCAGGCGCTTAGGCGTCAGAAGGTTCCTTACAGCCTCCAGGCTTGCAAAATACGCGCCTTCTATGGGCGTGAACGGAGCCCGTTTGTGCGCGGACTCAAAGGCCCGTTCAAATTCCTTCATCGCGTCTTTCTCGCTCTTGATACCGATCGTCATTACTTTCATGTTAATCACCCCTGCTTTTTTCCCAAGGCTATGCCGGGGTTAATTAAGTTAGAGTAGCGGATAATGAGTTGCGTAAACATCAATCAATTTCCGGATCATCTTTTGATACGGAGTGTGGTACTTATGCGCCGCTCTCTTGAAGAACTCAACGCTGGACTTGCTTAATGTTATAGTGACTTTAACGCCATCCTCTTTGAAAACCAGTTCCTCCGGAGGAGGCAGGAAGTCCTTGACTACCTGCAGTTGTCCGAACGGTTCATCCGTGTACTTTATTTTCTTCTTCATAAATTGTCCTCCCTTTCCTCCAATACCCCGCCCCGATAATCCGAATCCTATTCTCTCTTAACGTAAAGCGGACTGTCAGGATTCCTTCTCCTACCCGGCCAAAGCAAAAGAACCGTTTTTCTTCCCCGCTATGCTCCAAATCTTTGGCGATGATACGTTTAGGGTCGGAGAATGCGTACTGAGCAAGCCTAAAAGATATGTTATGTTTCGACTGATTTTCGCCATCCTTCCTGTCATTCCACTCAAAATGTAGCATGCCTGGTATAGTATACACGATATATGGTCTTTATGCCATACCGATATATGGCTTAACATTGCCATGGTACGGCGGCAGCGGGTTGCCTCCGCGCTCCATTTAGGGTTTTAAGGCCGGGGTCTGGAGCGGATTGCTATCATTCGGCAACGGCGGCGACTGTTTGAGGAGCGCACTGTGTGCGCGACGGGTGCGAAGCACAATTCAGCGTTCAAGTTCGTACGCCGGCGGAAGACCCCGGCCTGCTTCCCCAAAAAACCGGTCCCGGAGCGCGGAGGGCACCCGCCCTCTTCCGGCATCCCCCCAAATTTAGAGTATCTCCCGGCCGGCAGCGCCACTGCAATTCTGCACGGAGTGCCGATTGTTTTTAGTAATGCCTTTGAGCATTTTGGAAAGAGAGATTTTACGTTGGCCTTCGGGTTTGATGATTATCTTTCCATCCACAATAGTCATCTCAGCCATCGAGCCCGGGAATAAATACATATCCCTGGCAAGAGTATTGGGAATGCGGAGTGCCAGGCTGTTTCCCCATTTTTTAATAGTTGTGACCATATTGCCCTGCACTACGCAAATTTAAATTTATGCAGCTTAAGGTCTTTCATGGGGAAGTGTTTATGGTTAAATGTAAATAGGTCCGCTTTGTTGATGAAGGCCGCAGCGGCTATCAGCGCGTCGGCTATCTCTGTTCCGTGACTTTTATGAAATTGGCGCAGGTAATGCCCGGCTTTTTCTCCTATATCATCGGTTATCGGAACGGACCTGTAGTCGGAAAAAAGCGCTTCGGTTTTTCCGGTCTCTCCTTCCCGGATGCCTTGGTATATTTCAGCTTTGGATACGGGGGTGTAAAGCACGTCACACCCGAATTTGCCCAGGTTTATAACTTCCTGCGTATTTCGGTCATGCCGAGGGCTGTCTCGGGCTGAAGGCGAGGGGCAGTTCGGTCCATGCCGAGGCCCATCGGAGCGAAGCGACGCTGAGCTCTCTGTAGTCTAGTCTTTTTTCCTCTTCATCTTCAATTCTTCTTTA
>JAUSCK010000228.1 GCA_030651035.1 Elusimicrobiota bacterium | reverse complement strand
AGGGTGAGAGGCTGGATAAATATGCCGGACTTGCGGGCTGCGCTGGAGAAGAATAAAAACTTGGTTGAAATGAAAGCGTAAAAGAGGCTACAATGAATTACCCCGCCTCAGACACCTTTCAACTAAATCTGGGACATCCCCAAACACGCCCTGTCCAGTGGATTGCGGGCTAAACGATTTGACCGGGACCAGTTTAGGGAGGGGCTTCTCACTGGTCAGGGTTGTGCTTCCGGCCTTCTTTGTCGCGGCAGTTTCAGCGTCAGATCCCTGCGGGGCTTCTGCCCGTGTGGAGCTTTCCATGTCGCGCCGGGAATTATCCGGCTGGGGGGCGCTTTCGTTTTTACCGCAGGCCGAGAGCAACATCGCCGCGAAGATGCCCAACGGCAGAATAATATTAGTGTTTTTCATAAGTTCACCTCGTTGAAATATTTAAAGTTATGGTTGCTCGGTTATTTGTACAAAATGCCTTAAATTTAATTATGCGATCGCGAAGTCTTCCAGTGAGTCTGTTCTCCTACCAAACTATAGCATAGGGGATATAAGCCGACAATGAGGAGTAATACCTAGCGGCCGGGAGGAAAATACGTAGAAAAATAATGAAAAAAAGGTAAAAGGCGGCAGGAGCCTTTTGTGTGATTATCCCGGTTAAGGGGACCCGCACAACGGTTTCTGCGCGGCGGAATTAGCTACCACCTCGCCAGGCCCCCCGGCTTCACATCCTGTTAGATACAGTTGAAATGTGTAGCTTCGCTCCTCCCGGGGCCTATAAATCTGTAGTAAACATAGGGTATAAAGGTCTATCTGTAGTGCTGCGGCTGTTTGCAGCATTACGGATAGACCACGTTGAGCGAAGCCGCTCTGCTGCTTAGGGAATTATATCAGAATCCAGGGGACTGCGACGCAGAGCGCCAGCGGGCTATGTGGATTGTAAAATGACCAGAGGCGGAAGGCCAGCGGAAGAATTGGGGTTACGGTGCGGAATCTGATTTTGAGGCAACGTGCGGGGACCTCTTGAGGCGGCTAGAACCCCCTGCACGGCCGGGGAAAACGGGCAAGGGGAACAGATTAAATTTAAGAGAGATATGAAAAGCAAAGTTTCCCCCGCGTCCGCCTGAGGCGGATGAGAGAGTTGTTTGAAACAGTCCTTGGCTTGGTGAAGAGTCACCATGAGGAATTGAAGGGCGGGAATTTGGGCTTGGGTAATTCAGCGACAATGCGCATTGAACCCTGCTTGCAGCAGGGACAGCGGAAGAAGTCTTCGCCCGTGAGTTCATGCAGCAGCTCTTCGTCCGATTTCTCCTCTGGTGTGGGAGGCTCAGGAGTGATGGCGAGCAGTTGTCTGCAAAGCGGGAGATCGTGTTTTTTTGCGCGGTTGGCGAGAAAGCCGAAATGGCGTATACGGACGAAGCCGGCTGGAAGAGTGTGAAGAAGGAAACGCCGGATGAATTCCTCCGCGGGCAAAGTCATAATATCGCGCTTATTTCCGTCGCCACGATCGCGAAAGGCAAAGGATACGTTGCCGTTTTCCACGTCGAGAATGCGGTTGTTGGAAATAGCCACGCGGTGGGTATAGCGGCCGAGGTAGTCGAGAACTTTATCCGGTCCGCCGAAAGGCGGCTTGGCATAAATGATCCAGCGCTTTTGGCGGAGCCGGGCGAGCAAGCCGGAGAATCCTGTTTGGGCTTGGAATAAAGCGGCCTGCCCCGGAAAGATCAGCTTGCGGTCGGCAAAAACCTGAAGGAGGAAGTCCAGATACTTGCCGCGAAAGACCTTAGAGAGAGCTCTGACGGGGAAGAGAAAGTTTTCAGGGGCATCAATCCAGCGGTCGTTGTTTTCCGACAAGGCTCCGGCGGGGACGAGGCAATGGAGATGGAAATGAGCGTTGAGCTTCTGGTCCCAGGTATGCAGAACGGCGACAAAGCCGGTCTTACCGCCGAGATTGTTATGGCCGAACGTGAGCAGTGTTTGAGCGGCGGCATCGAACAGGATTTTCAGGAGAAGTCGCTTATTGGAAAGAATAAGGGCGTTGAGTTCATGTGGCAGAGTGAAGACCGCGTGGAAATAACCCACGGGCAGGACTTC
>JAUSCK010000193.1 GCA_030651035.1 Elusimicrobiota bacterium | reverse complement strand
AAGCTGGAAAATAGTCACATGTACCCAAACCGGCCTGTCCGGCATCTCGGGAAGAGAGTCATGCACGTTGTACTGAATGTCAGGAAAGCTGACCGCTTCGCCATTTTTAGCGCGCTGCAGGATTTCCGCGAATCCCGGTATTTTACGCTTAAGGTCGGCAAAGATAGAGAAGTCCACGGGAGGCGCTGAACCGAAAAGCGCGGTGTGCGCGGGGTTGGTTTTCAGCGTGAAACCTTCATTATCCACGATCTGGATCGAGATCGGGTTATTTTCAATAATGTCCTGCAGCAATCCTTCCGCCTGCCTGTGCGCGCGGCGCTCTGCGGCCTCGCGCAGCTCCCGCTCGATCACGGGGATGAGCCTGAGCAGGTGGCCCTTCATGAAATAGTCGCTGGCCCCGGCCCGCATGGCCGCTACCGCAATATCCTCGCCGACAGTGCCGGAGATGATGATGAACGGCAGGTCGGAGTCTTTGCGGTGCGCGAGCTCAAGCGCGGCAAGCGCGTCAAACTGCGGCATGCTGTAGTCGGACAGCACTATGTCCCACGGCTTTGTGTCAAGCGCGGCCTGCATGGCTTCGGCAGTGTCCACCCTTTCGTAGACGGGGTCGATGCCGCCGGCCCGGAGCGTGCGCAGCAAAAGCCGCGCGTCCATATCCGAATCCTCGACTATCAGGATCCTTAGTGCTTTACCCATTATACGCCTCAGAGCTTCGACGGACGTTCGTTTAGGAGCAGCCAGTACAGCCCCAGTTGCCGCACCGCCTCCGCGAACTGGGTAAAATCCACCGGCTTGCGGACATAGCTGTTGGCGCCCAGCTTATAGCTGGTGATAATATCCTCTTCCTGAGTGGACGAAGTAAGCATCACGACAGGGATGAGTTTAGTACTGTCGTCCGCACGCAGGCGCTTTAAAACCTCCAAACCATCCAGCTTGGGGAGCTTGATGTCCAGAAGCACTACCGCCAGGGAACCTGACAGGCCGCGCCCCGCGTACGCCCCGGTCCCAAAGAGGTAATCCAGGGCTTCGGCCCCGTCGCGGACCACGTCAACCTTGTTCTTGATGTTGCTTTTCTTGAGAGCCCTCAGCGTCAGTGCCTCATCATCCGGATTGTCTTCAACCAGCAGTATAGTTCCGTCAGTCATGGTGTGTCTCCTTTAGGTGTCCCGAGAGTGAAATAGAAAGCAGCCCCTTTTCCCATGCCGGCCTCCGCCCAGACCCGGCCTTCATGCCGGGCTACTATCCGCTGCACGGTAACCAGGCCGATGCCGGTCCCCGGAAAATCCTCGCTCTTATGCAGCCGCTGAAAAGCGCTGAAAAGTTTGTCGCCGTACTTCATATCAAATCCCGCGCCGTTGTCACGAACAAAATAAGTCGTCCCAGGACCGGAGCCCACGGCGCCGAACTCTATCCTTGCCGCGGGCTGCCTGCCTGTGAACTTCCAGGCGTTTCCGATGAGGTTATCCATGACTATCCTCAGAAGGCGCGCGTCACCATCCGCCGAAATGCCCTCCTGGATGACGCATTCAACGTCGCGTTCCGGCTGCGTTTTCTGCAGCTCCTGCGTGACCGCAAGGGCGAGCGCGCTCAGGTCCAGCCTTTCCCGGACGAATTCCGCGCGCGACACCCGCGAAAGCTTTAAAAGATCGTCAATGAGGACGCCCATGCGCTGGGCACTGTTGCGTATCCTGTGGAGATGTGCCTGCCCTTCGCCGTCCAGCTTATTTTCGTAGTCCTCCAGCAGGGCCAGGCTGAACCCGTCTATGCTTCTCAGCGGGGCGCGCAGGTCGTGCGAAACCGAGTAGCAAAAGGCCTCAAGCTCCTTGTTGATATTCCCTAACTCAATAGTGCGCGCGGCCACGCGCTGCTCCAGCTCGCTGTTGAGCCGGCGGATGTCCTCCTCCGCCCGCTTGCGGTCGGTGATGTCCGAGATGGAGCCTATCATCTTGTATGGTTCGCCCCGCTCGTCCCTGAGCGCGGTGCCGCGCGCCGACCACCACCGCCACTCTCCGTCCTTTCTCCCGACGCGGTATTCACTAAGGTAGTGTGCCGCGCCTTTAAGATGGCCTTGCAAGGCCGCCATTACGCGCTCTTTGTCTTCCGGATGGATCGTCTCTGCCCAGCCCTTGATCGTTCTGGGAAATGCCCCGGGCGGATAACCCGTGATACCGTCTATGTCGCCATACCAAGCCACCTTCTCTTTAATATCCCAATCGTAAACCACATCCGTAAGGCTTTCGGCGGCTATGCGGAACCGGTTTTCGCTTTCCCGCAATTCCGCTGTGCGCGCCTGGACAAGGCCTTCCAGTTTCTGCGCGTGTTCGCCGATCTGCCGGTAAAGTAGGCCGACCATCTCATAGCCGACTATGAGCACAGTTGCGTACGCCAGCAGTCTGAACCCGTGCCACGCCCACCAATCGGCGGCCCAGGTGTGCGAGTACCCAAAGAGCAGGCTCGACACACCAAAAAGCAGCGTGTGGCTTGCGAACGCCAGGTCTTCGGGGTTCGGCCGGAGCTGGTAGCGCCGCAAGAAAAACAGCGCCGCCGACAGGAAGCCCAACCCGCCCAGCGCATTGGCGGCTTTGACCGGAAGCGTGTACAGGCCCACCGGGTCCCACGTTGCCGGCATCACCCCGGACCCCCACCAAAGCCCCAGCGTTAAGCTCAGGCCCGCCAAAATAAAACTCAAAAGCCCTTTCCGGCGGGTTACGGCCGGCGGAAGCGGGAGCCAGGCCAGTCCGAAAAGTACCCCGCCCAAAAGCGTGGCCCCGTGCCTTTGCCACGAGTGAATAGAGATGCCGTGGACGGCATGCAGGCCGTCCACAACGCCCATTGCGATAAGCCCTGCCGCCGCCCAGAAAAGATGCTGAAGCTCTTCTTCGTGCCGCAAGCGCAGCAACAGCAGCGCTGCCACCGCCAGGGCGATGCAGGTGCCGGTAAGCTCGAAAAATTCGTGAAGCGGCTCCTGGATGTGCCGCGTGTCACCGAAAAGGGAAAAAGCGGCCAGGCTGACAAGCCATGGCAGCAGCCCGGCCAGCATCAGCACCGCAATAATTTTAATCTTCGGGCTCGACCGCTCCATTGGGTTAGCCATTATTGCTCCCTGGCATCCGGCCGTTCCCTGCGGCCAGGCACCCTGAAATTCAGCATGTTATCCCAGATTGCCGTACCATAAACAATGCTTCGCCCTCCGGTTTTCGGGGGTAAGGTCGCGGATGATCTGCGGATGGTCTATTGAAAGCGTCTAAAATTATTAAGATAAACGATAAAAGCTCACCCTAAATAAATATATTACTTTTGAGCGTGATTGCCTATAAGGTATGAATAGGTAGGGAATGAGCATAAGAACTACCTATTCAAGGCTTTGCAGGAAAGTGGTCAGGTTGACGCCCCTGCTGGCGAGGCCGAGTTTCTTGCGGATATTATTACGGTGTTTACTGATCGTCAGGGAGGAAGCATTTATAAGGCCGGAAATCTCCTTGGTCGTCAGGCCCGACTTGATCATATTGCAGATCTCTATCTCTTTAGGCGTAAGCTTGAGGCTTGTCTCCGTGAGCCTGCGGCCGAACGAGGAGACCAATGTCCCCAGACTCTTTCCAAGTAAGTCGAGTTGTTTGCGCGAAGCCCCGCCCTTCAGCTTGATCCTTTTTACTATCGGCAGGATTATCTCATTTACATTTATGGCAATCTCATCTTTCAGCCTGTTTTTTTCAGTCTCGATCTCATTTATGACTTCCCGGAAGGCGATATTTTTATCCGCCAGGAGCTTTGTTTCCACTTCCAGGTCCTGGCATGATTTTCTCAGCGCCTCCTCCGTCTTCCTGCGGCCGCCCGCAACCTTGCGCCACGCGCCGCGGTTTTTTACCAAGGCAAATTCATGAGCATCGATCACCTCGATTATATCAGGTAGGGCGCATTTTTCAAGCGAATACGCGCAGACTACCAGCATCCGGTGCCCGCCTACCACGCTATCCGCCGTGCGCTCGTAATCCAGGAAGGCGCTTAAGTTCTGGTCATCCAGCCAGGAGGTGTTGCCGGTCACGCGCAGGCCCTCGTAGCCGTTCGCCAGTGCCCAGGCCTCCTTCTCAAGCCAGCCTTTAAGGACCGCATCCGCATCGAAGCGCCCGGATTTTGTGTACCACTGGTCATAGCGGAGGATTTCAATCCGGCCGCGCCGCTTGTATTCCGCATAGCCAGGTACGGCCGCGGACAGCGCCCGCTCGGCTTCTCCGGGCGCCAAAGGCGCGGAGGTGATCCACATGCAGAATTCGCTGTTTTTCAGCCCGGCCGCAAAATAGGGGACCAGAATATCCAGGAGATCCTGCTTGGATTCATAAAACTGGCAGAGATGCGTGCCCCAGGGCAGCGGGCCCAGGAGTTCGCTCCCGGATTCACGCAGGGAGGCTTTCATGGCCGGCAAAGCCCCCCCCCCTTACAACTGGGGCGGGACTTTTACCGCCGCGCTTAGTCACTTTTAAACGATTATTTTTCTTACCGGCGTCCATGACACGGCCTCCATCCCGCTTCGGCGGGCCTACAGCGCGCTGACAGCCGCAGCGTAAGCGCTACCCCGGCCCCCTAGCCGGGAAATTTAAAAAATAAAGCGAATTCCACCCCTCGTAGTTAAGCATACCTCTTCATCCTCTACAGGTCAATATTAATCAATGAATTATTCCTTCAGACTCTGGGAGATGCCGGCGACATATCCTAGAATTCCTAGAAGAGGGCTTTTATCGGGGGCGAACATCTTCCTGTCAGCCAGCATGCTACAACCGACCCGCATCTGATCCGTTTTCCGGGCCGGAGGTCTTGCGTTTAAATAAAGCGTCGCGCGTTTCAGCTCCACCACAACTTAATCCGAATTGAGCGAAATTTGAACCGTGTTGGAACTTTCCCGTAAGTCTGCCCGCTATGCTCTATATAGGCGCGGGAGAACGGGAATAAGATCGTGCCCGGCCGGACCTTCGCGGTAAGGCGGATTTTCATGGACAAGAACATTTATGCCACAGTTGCCAATCAACTGCTCCTCAGGCGGCTTCAAGCCCGGCTGACGATAGAAGGCCTGGCGGCCGCCGCAGGGATAAGCACAAGTTTCCTCTCCTATCTGGAAAAGAACAAGAAAAAGCCCAGCCTGGCCACTATCGCGAAGCTTGCCGCGGCGCTGAAAATCCCCGTTTCGGACTTATGTAACGAGAAAACCATCCCCCGCATTACAGCCGAAAAGCAAAAAGCACTGAACAGGCTTCTGAAACTGCTGCGGAACCAAAGCCCGGAAAACACGGAAATTATCCTGGCCACCGCAGAAACTCTTTCCAGAAGGCTTCTTGCTAAAACAGGCGGCAGGAAATAACCTGCCGGTTTTTTAAAGGTAGGGGATATCCGGTGATATAAGGGCCAAGACCACCTGGCGACAACGGAAATTTGCTTAACGTATCGCCGGAAGACACCTGCGCGGAATTTAAGAAACGCTTTTAAACCACAGCGTGGATTCTGCGCATTTGACTGTTTCACCATATATGATAAACTAGTCCTATGATTAAAAGATTCCTTGCGGAGCGGTGCTTCGGCCCGGAGTTCGGCCGGCAGATGCGTTTTGTGACCGGCCCCAGGCAATGCGGCAAAACAACTATCGCCCGGGAACACCTTAAACTCACCCATTGCGCAGATTCATGTTTTAACTGGGACAAGCGGGACGTCCGCTCCATGTTCAGGCAGGACCATTATTTCTATAGGAAAGCGGCCGGCGCCGCCAAACCGTTTTCCTGGGTCTGCTTTGATGAAATCCACAAAATGCCCAAGTGGAAGAACATCCTGAAAGATTTCTTTGACTCCGACGAGAAGAAATACAGATTTATAATAACGGGCAGCGCCCGCATGGACCTTCTGCGCAAAGCCGGCGACAGCCTGGCAGGCAGATATTTTACTTTCCGCCTTTTCCCCTTATCCCTGGCTGAATTAGCGGGCAGCGGCGCTGCCCGCTCTTTCCCCGAAAAGACTCCCGCGCAGTTTTTAGAGAAAAAGCTGTCTTCTTCCCCCAAATCCGCCGGCACAATGGCGCAGCTGCTGGAGCTCAGCGGCTATCCCGAGCCGTTCCTGTCGGGCTCGACCGCGTTTTCCAATAAGTGGCGCTCCGGTTATCTCGACCTTCTGGTCCGGGAAGATCTGCGCGATCTCACGCATATCGCCGAGCTTGAAAATATTTCCGCGCTTATGGACCTGCTCCCCTCAAAAATTTCTTCCCCCCTCTCCCTGAATTCCCTGCGGGAAGATCTGGAAGTCAGCTATAACGCGGTAAAGAGTTATTTAAAAGCCCTGGAACTCGGTTATGTGGTGTTTTCCCTCCCGCCGTATTCCAAGCGCGTGGCCCGCTCAGTTAAAAAAGAGCGTAAGTTTTATTTTTATGACTGGACGCGGCCGGCAACCGAAGCCAGCCGCTTTGAGAACTATGCGGCTGTTGAACTCAAAATGCTTGTTTCCTTGTGGGAAGATTTCGGCCTGGGCCGTTTTGAGCTTTACTATGTCCGCACCCGTGAAGGCTTTGAAACTGATTTTCTGATCACCCGCGATAATCTCCCCTATATTCTTTTTGAAGCGAAGCTGTCTGATTCTGCATTGCCGCCGCATAACAAGAAACATGCCAGGATGCTCGGCGATGTCCCGCTTGTTCTTTTAACCAGGCAGGAGGGAGTAGCTTCTATCGAGGAGGGCGGCTATCACATTTCCGCCAGCCGCTTTTTCGCCTGACCTCTATGGCTTCGCCAGGCAGGCGGATAAAACCGGGGTCCGCCGGCTCAGCCCCCCCCCCTTGCCAAGAGCCATTCCACATGCTATGATATACCCATAGTTACCAATATTGTGGTAATTACAGGGATACATGAACTTTCATAAATTCAAAGTTGCCATCCAGAACAGCCCCGTGTTCTCCGGCAGGGATGCCGCCAGGCTCGGCACGCGTCAGACGATGTATAACCAGCTCACCAATTGGCAGCGCAAGGGGCTGATCATCCAGTTGAAACGCGGACTCTATGTCCTGGGCGGGCCCGACCGGAAGATCGAGCCAAGCGCCCTGTTCCTGTCCGGGCAGCTTTACGCGCCGTCTTATGTAAGCCTGGAGTATGCCCTGGCGCTGCATGGCTTGATCCCTGAAATGGTGACGACAGTCACCGCCGTAACGACCAAAAACCCCGCCAGCTTCAAGACCGAACTCGGCGGCTTTGAGTACCAGCATATCAAGCGCGAGGCTTTCCGGGGATTCAAGGCCGCGAAGGATCCGGCAGGCCTGACCTACTTTATCGCAGAGCCGGAGAAGGCCGTTGTCGATTTTATCTATCTGAATCTCCCCCGCTTCAAAAGAGGCGACCTGGAAATCTTCGCCCAGTCATACCGGTTCCAGAATCTTGAGTCACTTAACTTAAAAAAGCTAAAGACCTATGCCGGCCTGTTCGCCGCTACGAAGCTCGTAGATGTGATCAACGGCTTCAGCCGCTTTGCCAGGGAGGCCCGAAAGCCATGATCGAAGTCCTGAAGCAGCAATTTAACACGACAATGCCGCCCGGAGAACGGCTTAACCGGACAAGGGAGTTCCTGCAGATCATGGCCCTGAAGAACCTGTCCGACCAGAACGCCTTTGAGAATATCGCGTTTACGGGCGGGACGGCCCTGAGAATGCTGCACGATATCCGGCGCTTCTCCGAGGATCTGGACTTTTCCCTTGTCGCCGCCAAAAGTTACAACTTCAAAAAGCTCACCGCCGGCCTGGTCAGGCATTTCAAGCTGAATAATCTGGAGGTGGACTGCAAGCCAAAGACGGAAAAGACCGTGCATAGCGCTTTCCTTAAGTTCCCCGGGATCCTGAAGGAACTGGGCTTGGGCGCCTTTGCAGAACAGAAACTATCCATTAAACTTGAGGTGGACAGTAACCCCCCGAAGGGCGGACGGCTGACCGAGACCACCCTGAACAGGACCTATATCTTCAGCGTCAGGCACTTCGACCTGCCCTCCATGTTCGCCACCAAACTCCATGCCTGTTTCTTCAGGAAGTATACCAAGGGACGCGACTTCTACGACCTGGTCTGGTATCTTGGCAGGAAAGTCTCCCCTAACCTCGACTTACTGAACAATGCTATTCAGCAAACCGAGAAGAAGGCGCCGGGCATCACCACCGCCAACTTAAAAGACTTCCTGCTGGCCAGGCTTGAGCGTGTTGATTTTAAAGCCGCGGTCGCAGATGTACGGCGCTTTATTCTGGACGAGAATGAACTCAGGGTCATCAACAAGGACTCCTTAGGCTCGCTTGTCTCCGGGATGGACTGGAAGTAGTATCAGGGACGCTGCGCGGTAACTAATAATTTTTCCAGCTTAAAGGCTTTACAGGTAAGAGACCAGGTTGACGCCCTTGTTGGCGAGGCCGAGCTTTTTGCGGATATTATTGCGGTGCCTGGTGATCGTCCGGGAGGAGGCGCTTAAAAGGCCGGCTATCTCCTTGGTCGTCAGGCTCTTTTCAGGCAGGTTTGGATAACTTGAAACCCCGCTCTTCATTTTTATCTCCCTGCGGGGGGGAAGGGGACGCTGCTTACTTTCTTACTTGTTTGACAGGCACAGAATCGATCTCCCCCTGGCCGCAAGGCGGCTTAAGCCTCCGCTGCTCAGCCCCAATTCTTTTAATATTTCCCGGCCGCATAACCGGCACTTCTCCCTGGCTAAATAACAATACGCCGCACGGGCTTTTGATACACGCCTTTCCCGGCTGCCGCTTAATATCTCATTGAAATCAACGTTGAATTCCTTTAATACCCTTTCAACTATTTCAGCTTTAGATGGAAGTTCCGCGTCAGCCTGGTCCGCTTCTTTCAATACGGTTTCCACAAAGTTTCCGCCGCCCAAGACCCTGTCGTCGGAAAGTTCTTTTGCGCCTGTTTTCCCTGAATACAGGATATTCCACTGGCCGCCCAGGCTTTTCACAAGCCCGCCGCCGGAATACTCGCCTGTTTTCTGCCTGGAGTAGCATTCTTCCAGAAAAGCAAGGTACCGGGCCACGGCCTCATTTTTTATTTCGCCGAAGTAGCCCAGCGCGTATTCCCGGTCCAGGAAATCCGGCGGATTTATGCCCATCATGGCACCGTGCCCGCACCAGCGGTACCCGGACATACCGGCCAGGCCGCTGACCAGTCCTGCCCGCCGGGGATTTAAATGGATATAAGCTATCAGGCCGCGCAGATATTCATCCTCGTCGCACAGTATGGCTTTATAGCGGTTTTGGAACAGATGCCCGCAGCGCCCGTGCCTGAGGTTAAAATTCACAGCATAACCGGTCATAAGGTGGCGCATAAGTCCGGAGAGAGAGCCGCCGCCCCGCAAGATCAGCAGGTGGAAATGGTTGGGCATCAGGCACCAGGCTAGGCATTTCGCCCCCGCCGCTGCCAAAGCCGGGCGGAGGCGCCGGAGGAAATCCTCGTAGTCCCCGCGGCCCCAGAAGATCGGCCGGCGTTCGTTGCCCCGCGCTATTACATGGTACAGGTATCCCGGAATATCCAGCCTTGGTTTACGCGGCATTTCCCCCCCTATGCGGTCCGAAATTTACGCGGTCGCTGCGCTTTATACAAATAGCATAGCAGAGCAACCCGACAAGGGCGTGTCGAGTTGAAAGTATTATCTTTTGGGATTTTAGCTCTGTCAGGCCGAATATTTCGGTGTTTTATGCCGCTCCCGATACAATAAGTAAGAAAGTAAGCAGCGTCCCCTGGCCCCCCCTGGCCCCCCTATTTGGCCAGGTCTTCCAATTTTTTTAATAGGGCGTCCGGGGCGAACGGCTTCGGGATGTACCCGACGTTGGCACCGAGAACTCTCTCAAGCTCGTCCCGGTTATCCGCGTAACCGGACATGCACAGTATCCGTATGTGCGGATATCTGGTTAGAACCTCCCGCGCCAGGCCGACCCCGTCAAGTTCAGGCATCGCCATGTCGGTCAGCAGAATGGAAATGGCCTGGGGATTTTTTTCAAGAAGCATCAAAGCTTCCCTGCCGTCCACGGCCTCTATCACCTGGTAACCAGCACTGTTGAGCATGCGCTTTGCGACCCGCCGCATAGTCTCGTCATCCTCTGCTAACAGGACTGCGCCTTTTCCCGCAGCTGCCGGCCGCACATCCCCGGAAGCCTCTGCCGGCGCCTCTGCCGCCCCCTCAGCGAACGGCAGGTATATCCTGAACACAGAGCCCTCGCCCGGCCGGCTCTCCACCCTTATCTCCCCACCGCTTTGTTTTACAATGCCGTAAACAGTGGAGAGCCCCAAGCCTGTGCCGTGCCCGAGCTTCTTGGTGGTAAAAAACGGCTCGAAGACACGCCCCAGGGTCGCAGCGTCCATCCCGCAGCCCGTATCTGTTACCGTAAGCACAAAATAACGCCCGGCAAGCCTTTCCCCGGAGCGCTCCAGGTCCGCCGGGCCGGTGGCTATTGTAAGGGTCCCGCCGCGCTCCATCGCGTCCCGCGCGTTCACCGCCAGGTTTATTATTACCTGGTCCATCTGCACCGGGTCCACTTTTACAAGCCCGGCGGAAGGGTCAAGGGAGTAAACTATCCGGATGTGCTCCCCTATTATCCGCTGCAGCATACAGCCTAGGCCCTTGACTATGCCGTTAAGGTCCAGCACCTTAGGTTCAAGCACCTGCCTCCGGCTGAAAGCCAGCAGCTGCCGCACCAGCGACGCCGCCAGGCCCGCGGCCCTGGAGATCCCGTCGATATCGTCGCGGCGCGCGTCACCGGCGGGCGTACTTTCGCGCAGGAAATCGGCGTAAGCCATCACCGGGCCGAGCAGGTTGTTCAGGTCGTGGGCTATGCCGGCCGAAAGCTGGCCGATAGAATCCATCTTCTGGGCCTGGAACAGCGCCTCCTCGGCCCGCCTCTGGTCGGTTATGTCGGAGCCGGAAAAGAGGATCCCTGTTATGGCGGCGGAGGCGCCCCTTATGACGGAGCTATGGAAAGCTATCATGCGCCTTTCCCCGCTTTTTGCCAGCACCGGGTTTTCATTATATTCCACCGGCGCGAGCTCTCCCGCCATAAGTTTTTTATATACCCCCCGCGCATCCTCCCTGATCTCCGGGGGCAGACAGGTGTCGAACCAGTTCTTTCCGGCGAGCTCATCCTCCCCGTAGCCCAAAACGGCGCTGCCTTTCTTGTTTATCATGGCAACCCGCCCGTCCCGGTCCAGCGCCACGATCATGACCCCCGCGATATCCAGGTACATTTTCGCCTGGTCGCGCTCCTGCTTAAGCTCGCCCTCTTTTACCAGCAGTTTGCGCGAAAGGACGCGTATGTATTCCGCGTCCACCGCCTTCCCCGCGAAGGCGGCCGATACCTGCGGCCTGGCCGCGGCCTTGATAGCCTCCACCTCCTCCATTACGGCTTCCAGCAGCGGCTCCAAACCGCCGGTCTTTACGATCAGCCTGGACGCCCCCAGTTTACGGGCAAGCTCTTTCTCGTCCATTTCGCATTTAGTGGCTGTATAAAGGATAAAGTGAATACTTTTAAGGCGCGGGTCGCTCTTGACCTTCCGGCAGAACATGAAGCCGTCCATCTCCGGCATCATGATGTCCGAGATTATTAGATCCGGGGGGGCGGCTGCGGCCTTCTCCAGGGCCGCCCGGCCGTTCGGCGCGCTTTCAACCGTATAGCCGCGCTTCTCCAGGGCGAACTCAAGAAGAGCGCACAGGGCTTCGTCATCTTCGGCAATAAGTATTTTCATGTCCCTTCCTCACAGGCGCAAGCAAGCGCCGCTTTTATCGTATTTGCATGTATCTTAACAGTATTCCCGGGCTTATGCGCGTAGCCGCCGCCCAAGGTCAGCGCCACGGGAACCCCGCGGCGGCGGCATTCGGAGAAGACAAAAGCGTCCCTCTTCTTTATGCCGCGCATGGTGAGCTTAAGCCCGCCCAAGGCGTCCCCCTCGTAAACGTCGGCCCCGGCCGCATAAACGGCGAATTCAGGCCGGAATTTATCCAGGGCGCGCGGCAGCTCCTGTTTAAGCAGCGCTAAATAAACCGCGTCGCCGGCGCCGGGCCGCAATCCGATGTCCAGCGAGCTTTTTTCTTTTTTCTCCGGGTAGATCTCCGCCCCGTGCATCGAGAAGGTGAAGACCCGCCTGTCGCGCCGGAAGATGGAGGCCGTGCCGTTGCCCTGGTGGGCGTCAAGGTCTATGACCATGGCGCGCTTTATCAGCCGTTCCTTAAGGAGTTTTTTTACCGCCACGGCGATATCGTTCAGAAGACAGAAACCCTCTCCATGACCGCCGAATGCGTGGTGCGAGCCGCCGCCGCAGTTTATCCCTATACCGTCCTTTAGGGCCAGGCGGGCCGCCAAAATAGTGCCGCCCACATTCATCAGGTGCGCGCGCGCCACGCCGCGGGTGATCTCAAGCTGCGCCCTGGCGCTGTCGCGCGGGGTGAATATAAAGCGCAGGTTCTTTTCCACCCAGGCCGGTGCGTGGGCGAGCAGCAGGTCGGCCCTCGTAGGGGGCAGCGGCTCCGCGATGTCGTTATTTGTGACCACGCCCTCTTTCAAAAGCAGCTTCAGGGCCGCCTCGAATTTATCGGCCCTGAAAACATGCCCCGGGGTTCGGGCCGTATATTCTTTAGAAAAAACTATTTTCATTTAAAAACCTGCCGCATTTTTTATTCACCGCTGAGGCGCAGAGGTCGCAGAGAAGAATATTGTTCTTGTTTCTGACCTCTGCGACCTCTGCGCCTCTGCGGTGATATGCAGATCTGTTTTCAGCTATATCTTCATACGAAAAGTATGGCCAGCACGAAGGCCGAGACCATAAGCACCGCCGCCAGGGCGAACCAGTGGCCGTTAAGCGGGAAGAAGGCCTGCTCCGCGTAGACCGGCGCCGGGACCGAAAGAACCGTCCGCTCGTTAAGGGCGGTCTTCGCCAGCACCCTGCCCCACGGGTCTATCACCGCGGAGATGCCGTTATTGGCCGCGCGCACTACCGTGCGCCGGTTCTCCACCGCCCTGAAAATATTGGCTATAAAGTGCTGGTAGGGGGCCGCGGTATCCAGGTACCAGCCGTCGTTGGTGATATTGACGAAAACCTCGGCCCCGTCGCGGGTATCGCCGGTAAAGAGATACGGGAAGACGGACTCGTAGCAGATGGCGGCGCCTATCTTGGTCCCCTTGAAATCCAGCAGTTTCTGCTCCCGGTCACCGGGGTCGAACTCGCCCAGCGCGGCCACCGGCTGTAGATATTTGCCGAGGAAATCCCTGAGCGGCACATACTCGCCGAAAGGCACCAGCTGGCGCTTGTCGTAGGCAGCGGTAATTTCACCTTTCCTGTCCAGCAGGAAAGCTGACACGTGCTTTCCGCCGCCTTTGGAAACCGAGCCGACAATACTGCCGCCGGCGGTCCCGGAGGAGACGGCCGCTTTAAGCCAGTCGCCGCATTCCGGCTCATCTATCCAGCAGGGCAGGGCGTTCTCCGGCCACACAACCAGGTCGGCGTCCTTTACCCCGGCCAGCAGGCCTTCGATAGAGGCTTTTACGTTCCCGGCTTCGGCGGCGTCCCACTTGGCGTAAAGATCTATGGAGGGCTGCAGCAGCGCGACCCGGAAAGATTTACCCGGCGCCAGGGCTTCAGCCCGCTGAAGCTCCTGCTGCCCGAAAAACCAGATGCCCGCAACAACCAGCACTGCCGGGCTGAAACGCCGTATCTTTTTAGCTACCTTCACCCGCAGCGCGAACAGCGAGCCCAGAAGCGCCCCGCTGAAGCAGACAGCCGCGCTTAAGCCGTAAACCCCGGTCACCGAAGCGATCTGGATAAGCGGCGCGTAGTCCCACTGCGTATAGCCCAGCATGAACCACGGGAACCAGGCCGCCTTAAGGCTCATATAGATCTTGCCGTATTCCAGCAGCAGCCAGCCCGCCGCGAACAGGTAGGGCCAGGTCCTCACGCCCGCCCTTTTCAGCCGGAAACCGTAGATCGAGATCAGGAGGAACTCGCTTGAAAGGATGAGGCTCAGCAGGACGAGGCCCAGCGCCGAAACCCCGGGGCCGACGCCGCCGGCGCGCATGGTGGGGTAGATCCAGTAAAGTATGCCGAGGTAGAACAGGAAGCCGCAGGCGGCCCCGCCGGCAGCCGCGGCTTTAAGGGTTTTGGACTTAAGTATGTAGGCGGACAGCGGCGCCAGCGCGAACCACGCCAGCCACCCCTGGCCGAACTTAGGATAACTGAGGACCAGCAGCAGGGCGGAGGCAACCGGCAACCAGTGACGAGTGACCAGTAAGGAAAAAGAGGAACGGAGCCTTTTTGGCTTTGTCATTTTATCCGCCGTTCTTCACCGGATACTGGTTACTATCCGTTGACCCCGTGGCACTTCTTATATTTCTTGCCGGAGCCGCAGGGACAGAGGTCGTTGCGGCCCACCTTGGCGTTGGCGAATTTAGAGACCGGCCTGGGAGCCTCGGCCTGCGGCCTTGCCTGGGCCGTAGTTTCCTCCGGCGCGCCCTCTACGGCGATCGGCCGCGCCACCGGGCGCGGGGGCAGCTGTATGCGGAAAACGTATTCCACCATCTGGTCGCGCACGCGGGCCAGCATGGCCTCGAACAGGGAATAAGACTCCTTCTGGTACTCTATCAGCGGGTCCTTCTGGCCGTAGGCGCGCAGGCCCACGCCCTTCTTGAGGTGGTCCAGTTCGAAAAGGTGGTTCTTCCAGATATGGTCCATTATCTGCAGCAGCAGCACGCGCTGCAGCTCGGCGAAGTCCACGTTGCGCTCGGCGAAATCTTTGAAGCGCGCCTCGTAGGCGGCGTCCACGCGCTTTATCACCTCGTCCTGCAGGACGGGCCGGGTAAGGCCGTGCACCTCGTCCGGCGTGTACGCCATCTCGAAGCCGGCGGTCTTCTTCAGGTAGATGTTGAGCGTCTCCAGGTTCCACAGCTGCGCGGCCTGGTCCTGCGGGGCGTTGAGGTCGAGCTGCTCCTCAAAAGCCTCGTGTATCATGCGCTTCACGCGGTCAGGCACGCCTATGCCGTCGAGGATAATGTTGCGCAGCTCGTAAACCGCCAGGCGCTGCTTGTTCATCACGTTGTCGTAGTCCAGCAGCTGCTTGCGGGCGTCGAAGTTCATGCCCTCCACGCGCTTCTGCGCGCCCTCTATCTGGCGGCTGACCAGCGCGGATTCTATAACCTCGCCCTCCTCCATGCCCAGCTTCTCCATTATCATCGAGATGCGCTCGGAGCCGAAGAGCCGCATCAGCTCGTCCTCGAGGGAAACATAGAACACCGACGAGCCGGGGTCGCCCTGGCGCGCGCAGCGGCCGCGCAGCTGGTTGTCTATGCGGCGGCTCTCGTGGCGCTCGGTGCCCATCACGTGCAGCCCGCCCACTTCGTTGACGTAATTATGCTCGCCTTCCTCGGGCGGGGTTCCGCCGAGGATGATGTCGGTGCCGCGGCCGGCCATATTGGTGGCGATGGTGACCTGGCCCTTGCGCCCCGCCTGGGCTATGATCTGGGCTTCCATCTCGTGGTACTTGGCGTTCAGCACCTGGTGCGGTATGCCCTTAGTGCGCAGCATGGTGGCGAACTTTTCCGACTTCTCGATGGAGCGGGTGCCCACCAGCATCGGCTGGCCCTTGCGCCAGCGCTCGTCTATCTCGGCCACTATGGCGTTGTTCTTCTCGCGCTCGGTGCGGTAGATGCGGTCCGGGGAGTCCTGGCGCACCATCGGCCGGTTCGGCGGGATCTCCACCACGTCCAGTTTGTAGATCTCCCAGAACTCGTCGGCCTCCGTCATGGCGGTGCCGGTCATGCCGGACAGCTTGTTGTAGAGCTTGAAGTAATTCTGGAAGGTGATGGTGGCCAGCGTCTGGTTCTCTTCCTTGATGCGGAGGCTTTCCTTGGCCTCTATGGCCTGGTGCAGGCCGTCGGACCAGCGGCGGCCCGGCATCAGGCGGCCCGTGAACTCGTCCACTATCATTATCTCGCCGTCCTTGACCACGTACTCCACGTCCTTGCGGAACAGGTGGTGGGCGCGCAGGGCCTGGGTTATGTGGTGGGACCATTCGGAATTGACGTCGTCGTAGATGTTCCCCACGCCGAGTATCTTTTCGGCCTTGTGCACGCCTTCCTCGGTGAGGGTCGCGGTGTGGCTTTTTTCGTCCACCACGGCGTCGAAGCCCTTCCCCAGGTCCACGCCGTCGCGCTTGGCGTCTATCTCCTCTTTCTCGGTGATGAAGCGGGGGTTCAGCAGCGGCACTATGCGGTTCACTATGTAATACTTGTCGGTGGATTCCTCGGCGGGGCCGGAGATGATCAGCGGGGTGCGGGCCTCGTCCACCAGGATCGAGTCCACCTCGTCCACCACCGCGTAGTTGCGGCTGCGCATCACGCGCTCTTCCTTCTCCATCACCATGTTGTCGCGCAGGTAGTCGAAGCCGACCTCGTTGTTGGTGATGTAGGTGATGTCGCGGTTGTACATCTCGCGGCGCTCCTCGTTCTTCATGTCGTGCTGCACGGAGCCGACGGTGAGGCCGAGGAATTCGTGCACGGGGCCCATCCACAGGCTGTCGCGCTTGGCCAGGTAGTCGTTGACGGTGACCACGTGCACGCCTTTGCCGGTGAGGGCGTTGAGGTAGCAGGGCAGCGTGGCCACCAGGGTCTTGCCTTCGCCGGTGCGCATCTCGGCGATCTTGCCGCGGTGCAGCACTATGCCGCCGATGAGCTGCACGTCGTAGTGGCGCATTTTCAGCACGCGCTTCGAGGCCTCGCGCACGCAGGCGAAAGCCTCGGGCAGCAGGTCGTCCAGGGTTTCGCCCTTGGCGAGCCGCTCTTTGAATTCCGGTGTTTTGGCCTTGAGCTCTTCGTCGGAGAGCTTTGAAATTTCTTCCTCGAGCGCGTTTATCTGGTCGACCACGGGCTGCACGGTCTTGAGGGAGCGCTCGCTTTTTGAGCCTATAAGGGATTCGAGGAGTCTTTTGAGCATAGTATCACTATTAAACAATTTTTAAACGCGTTTATAAATGGCTTGCGCGGTTATTCCACTGCGGATCCCGTTTTTCCGCGCCGGGGGGCAGCCCGGGTTCAGGGGCGGGTTTTCGCGGCCGGGATATAGAGCGTGCTGTTCCTGTCGGCCTTGCCGAGGTCCCGCGCGAGGTTCTTCACGGTGGTCCGGACAACGCGGCCCTCCCGGTCCTCCATAAACGGCGCGTTGACTATGAATACGCGGTGGCCGGGCGGGTAGGCGGCGGCGATCCTCCGGATGAACTTCTCCTTCACGCCGGAGTGCTCGCGCTTTTCGAACCGGTTCAGCTTATCCGCCATGAAGACCAGGACGGCCATGTCCGGGTAAAAAGTCAGCTCCCCGCCGGAAAGGCCGGCGTGAAGGAGCCTGAGCCCGGCCGCCGGGAGCTCCAGGCCCAGCATGTTCACGATGGAGTCGAAAGACGAGACGGCCGGGAGGGGCTCGACCTCGACGCCGCTTTTCTCCAGCTCGCGCTTCAGCAGGACGGCGGCGGCGTTCAGAAAAAACGGGTTCCCGTAGGTAAGGAAGGCGGCTGTCCGGCGTGTCTTGAAGGCAGACTTCACCGCGCGGACTATTTCCGCGGGCTCCCTGCCCACCAGCGGGCGGAAATCCGGGCAAAAGCCCCGGATAAGGGCCTCGGCCGGCCCCCCCTCCAGGCTGTGGGAGAAGACGACCTGCGAAAGCTTCAGCGCTTTTATGGTTTCGGGGGTGAGCTGGCCGGGCCGCATGCCGCAGGAACAGATGTAAAGTTTATTTTTTTCCATAAGTCCCTGATGCCCGCAGCTATTTTCTACCAAATGCGGCGCGCGTTGGCAACCGGGGGCTCGAAGGCCTGCCTATTTAATATAATTATTCTCCGATGGAAGACCAGCCGGAGATACCCGACAATACCCCCTGCCCGTACTGCGGGGCTGCGAATTCCTCCGACAGCGAATTCTGCGGCGCCTGCTACAAAAACCTGCATATCCCGGCGGAAGTGCGCGCCGAAGTTAAAACCCGGAAGATCATCGCCGCCGCCACCGCCGCCGTCCGGGCGCCTGCCTGGCTTGCAGGCGGGGGCGCGCCGGAGGCCGGCGAGCTGCGCCCCGCCGTCCGCCTCTGGGGCAGGGTCGTCATAATTTTCTTCCTTTTCCTTTTTTATACGCGCTGGCTGAAAAACGATAATTATTTTTCTCCCCTGGATTTCGTCAACCTGCCTTTCCATGAAGCCGGCCATGTTTTCCTGGGCTTCTTCGGGGATTTCATCGCGGCGTTGGGCGGCACCCTCTTCCAGCTGCTGATACCGGCTGTCTGCCTTGTGCACCTGATGCGGCGCGGCGCGAACCTGGGCTGGCAGCTCTGCCTGTTCTGGATAGGCCAGAGCCTGCTCAATATCAGCATCTACGCCGGGGACGCTATAAAACAAGTCCTGCCCCTGGTCGGCGGGGGCGGGCACGACTGGACTTACCTTTTAACTGAAACGGGCCTGATAGCGCATACCGAAGGCGTAGCGAAATTTATTTTCTTCTGCGGCTCGGCCGTCATCTTTTACAGCTTTTACCTGATAGCGCGCGACGCCAGGAACCGCGCGCCGATAGAGCTCGGCAACGAGCAGCGGGCAATGCGGTGAAACTTAATTTTCAACTCTCGTTCTTAGCCTTTAACCTCTCCGTCGTCCCGCCGTCCGTTAGGAGCCATAGTTTGTATAATTTCAACTGCCGGAACCCGCGCGCTCCGGCTAAGATCTATGCCTGGAAAAAGCAGCCTCAAGGACCGTTTCTACAACCGCCTCATGGGAGAAACCCCCGGAAGCGGGACCAAAGAATTTATAGAGCACCTTGGCCTGATAGGCGTCAGCTTCGCCGCAGCCAAAATAATCTCCGGGCTTGTGACAATAGCCGCCGGCAGGCTGCTGGGCCCGCTGGAATACGGGAAGATAAACGTCATGGCCTCCGCCGGGGCGGCCATAGCGCCTTTTATGCTCGCCGGGCTCCAATATTCAGTGGTCAAATACGGCGTAAACAAAGAGGAGCGCTCCCGGGTTTTCAGCTCCGCACTGGCCGCTTTTGCCGCGCTGGCCCTGCTGGTAGGAGGGCTTTCCCTGCTTTTCAGCGGCCAGCTGACCGCGCTTTTCCATATAGACCGCAAGATGCTGTTCTTCTCGCTCGCCTACGCCGTGACCACGGCGGCTTTCCTGCTTGTTTCCGGCATGCAGCAGGCGCTGGGCCACTTTTCAAAGCGCGGCCTCAGCGAAATAGGCTTCAGCCTGCTGATGGCGGCTGTTTTCATCTCCGGCGTAACTTACCTCGGCAGGGTTTATGAAGCGATGGCCTGGGCCTATATTACGGCCTTCGGTGTGATGGCGCTGTTCTGGCTGAACCGCACCCGCCGGGACGTGAAACTGGAGGGCTTCAGCGGGGCGGCTTTTTCGCGCATGTCGGAATACGGCTTTTACAATTTCGGCGCCAGCCTGGGCGGGGTGCTGCTCCTTAACGTGCAGGGCCTGGTGATAAACGCCGCTCTTTCCGCCAGGGAAACGGGGATCTACGCCGCCTACTACACCGCGGCTATAAATATAGGAGGCTACCTGGCCTACGCGCTTACTACCGTGCTTTTCCCGAAGGCCGCGTCCACCGCGGACAGGAGGCACCTCTGGGACCTGGCGGTAAAAAGCTGGAA
>JAUSCK010000189.1 GCA_030651035.1 Elusimicrobiota bacterium | reverse complement strand
TCGTGGCGGCTGACGCCCTGCTCGGCCAGCTTGCGCTCCACCACATTTTGGGTGGCGATGCCGGCGTGGTCCGTGCCGGGCACCCAAAGCGTGGGGCGACCGGTCATGCGGTGGTAGCGTGTAAGCATATCCTCGACGCTGCTGGTGATGGCGTGGCCGGAGCTGGACGGCGGGGTTTGGGTTTTAATAAAGATGTTCGCGGCGGGGCTGCTTTACGACTGCGCGGCTTTTTCCTACGCGGGGGCGGCGCTGGCGCTTTACCTGCTTGTCCTGCCTGAGAAAATCTATACGGCCGCCTGGCACCGCCTGGCGGTCTACGGCTTATTCTTCATAGCCGCCTTCCTGCTGGCTTTCAACCTGGCCGCCGAGTATTATTTCTTTTACGAGTTCGGCGTGCGCTACAACTTTATCGCGGTGGACTACCTGGTTTATACCAACGAGGTGCTGGGCAATATACGCGAATCCTATAATCTTCCGCTGGTGCTGCCGCTGGTGACGGGATTGGCGGGGTTCGCGCTCTGGCTGTTCGGCAGGCGGCTGGCTTTCTCTTTTGCCGAACCTTTGACTTTCCGCTCCCGGCTGTTCAGCGCCCTGCCGGTCCTTGCCGTCCCGGTGCTCTGTTTCTTCCTGCTGGACGGGCGCTTGGCGCAGGTCTCTAAGAACGAGTACGCCAACGAGGTGGCGATGAACGGTTTTTACGCCTTCGGCTCGGCTTTTATAAACAACGAACTGCCCTATGACAAGTTTTACGCTTCCGGCGAGCCGGAGGCGGCCTTCAAGACTCTGCGCACGGAGCTGGCCGGGCCCGGTGTCGAGTTCATGGACCAGGGCCTGGATATAAACAGGAAAGTAAAGGGTCGCGGGCCGCTGAAAAAATTCAATGTCGTCGTGATAGTGGGGGAAAGCCTGAGCGCCGAATACCTTTCAGCCTTCGGGGCGGCCAGGGGGGAGGGGACGCTCCCTAACCTCGACGCACTGGCCGGCAGATCCCTTTTCTTCAGGCGCTTCTACGCCGCCGGCACCCGCACGGTGCGCGGCCTCGAGGCCATGATGCTTTCCATCCCCCCGCTGCCCGGAACCTCCATAGTGAAGCGCCCGGACAACGGCGGGTTCTTTTCCTGGGGCTCGGTGATGCGGGACCTTGGCTACGCCAATAAGTACATCTACGCCGGCTACGGCTACTTCGATAACATGAACGCTTTTTATTCGGGTAACGGCTTCGGCATAGTGGACCGGGCCAATTTCGCCAAGGACGAGATAACCTTCGCCAATATCTGGGGCGTGTGCGACGGGGACCTGCTTTCGAAGACGCTTAAAGAGGCCGACGCGGATTTCAAGGCCGGCAAGCCTTTCTTCTACATGGTGATGACCACCACCAACCACCGCCCCTTCACCTACCCCGACGGGAAAATAGACATCCCTTCCTCCGCCCGGAGCCGGCGCGGCGCGCTTAAATATTCGGACTACGCCATAGGGGAATTCCTGGCCGCGGCTGCGAAGAAGCCCTGGTTCAAGGATACCGTCTTTGTTATCACCGCCGACCATTGCGCCAATTCTGCGGGCAAAACGGAGATCCCGGTGCGCAATTACCACATACCGCTTTTTGTCTATTCCCCGGCGCATATAAAGCCAGCCGTGGTTGAGACCCTCTCCGCGCAGGCCGACCTGGCCCCGACCATACTGGGCCTGATGAACGCCTCTTACGAGAGCCGCTTCTTCGGCAGGGATATGCTGAGCGGCAAACCGGAGGGCAGGGCCTTCCTTTCCACTTTTCAGAAAATGGGCCTGCTGAAGGACAATAAACTGGCCGTGCTGGGCCCGAAGAAATATCTGAAGACCTACAAATGGGACGAGACCGCAAAGGCGGTAGCGGCAGCCCCCCGGGATAAAGTCCTGGAAGAAGAAGCCGTTTCCTTCTTCCAAGGTGCGAATTTCATCTATAAGAAGCGCCTGAACCGCCTGCCCTAACGGCACAGCACTTTATGTATAATTATACTCTTAAGCGCGAATTTAACGCGTTTGGGTACCCTTGCTTCCTGTCTTCAAAGATGAAGGTCAGAGCAAGGATAATACGGGAAAATCATAAACATGAAAGATAAAATAGAAAAAGACAGCAATAGCCAGGATATGGATGTGGGGAAGATAATCGAAGAGCGGGAACGGCTTGATAAGCTGTTCAAGGATAAGTTCACCAGGGTCATTACAGTGATGTTCACCGACCTTAAAGGCTCTACCTCCCTCGCCGAAACGCATGGTGATTTTACCACCCGTTCCGTAATAAAACGCCATATCGACATCCTCACCCCGCTCTTTAAAAAATATAACGGCACGCTCGTAAAAACCATGGGCGACGGCACCATGTCTTACTTCGCGGACCCGCTTGACGCCGTGCGGGCCGCCGTCGAGATGCAGAAAGGCATGGACGAATACAACCTGGAGAAGAAGGTCCCGATACCGATCCTTATGCGCGTCGGGATACATACGGGGGAGGGAATAGTCGAAAAGAACGATATCTTCGGGGATATCGTGAACGTCGCGTCCAGGATCGAGGCCCAGGCTAATGCCGGGGAGATCTACATGTCGGAGGAGGCTTACAACGCGCTCTCCGATAAAAGCGAGATCTATTGTGCTTTCGCAAAAGAGACCATGCTGAAGGGCAAGAAAGACCCGATGAGGCTTTATAAGGCTTTCTGGAACCCGGTAGAGATAGACCGGGACCTCGCCGCTAAAAAAACCGTCCCTGTTCGGGAGCCGGAAAAAAAGTCTTCGCGTCGCGGCAAGATCATCCTTACTGTGGCCATCGTGCTCCTTATTGCGTTCGCTTTCCTGAAATTCTCCGGTATCTCCCGTTCTTCCGACGAAGAAAAAAGAACGTCGGAGCATAGTGTGACGCTGCCGGACGCCCCGAAATGATCGGCTTTGGTCCGTACCTGCAGCAGGCCGACGCGTATCTTGGCAGGCTGGAAGACTTCCGCCGCCGAAAGCCGAAACTTTTCGGCGACATTGTATTGGTTTTCTCAGCGGTTGTCCTTTTTCTTTTCATTCATCTTACGCAGCTGTATTTATATATCAGCCACCAGTTCGTAGTGGGCTGGGGAGCGCTCGCCCTCATCCTCCTCCTCAAATGGTTCGAAAGGGTCAAGAAACCCCCGCTGAGGATACTGTTCGTGGTCCTATGCAGTTTCCTGACCATCCGCTACGTGTTCTGGCGGACCACCGAAACCCTGGTCTATACCGGCCCCGCTGATTTTATGGCCATGATGGCCCTATACCTGGCGGAGATGTACGCGATTACCGTGCATGCGCTGGGCATCTTCACCAATATCTGGCCCCTGGAAAGCAAAATAATGCCGCTGCCCGCGGACAGGTCTCTTTATCCCTCGGTGGACGTGTTTATCCCCACCTATAACGAGCCGCCGGACATCGTGAAAGTGACGGCGATGTCCGCCCTGAACATAGATTACCCGAAGGAGAAGCTGAAAATATTCATTCTTGACGACGGGGCCAGCGCGGCGAAGAGGAACGACCCGAAGACTTCGGCGGCCGCGTGGGAAAGATATTATGAGCTTAAAGGGCTGGCCACCCGGCTCGGCATCGGCTATATCGCGCGCGAAAGGAACATAAAGGCGAAAGCGGGTAACCTGAACAACGCCCTGGCACACACGGATTCCGACCTTATACTCGTCCTGGACTGCGACCATGTGCCCGTAAGGGACATTCTTAAGCATACCGCCGGCTGGTTCCTGAAAGACGAGAAGGTCGCGTTCGTGCAGACGCCGCATTTCTTCATCAACCCTAACCCGATAGAGAAGAACATGGCTATCTTCAAGGACGCGCCCAGCGAGAACGACATGTTCTACCGCGCCATCCACCCCGGCCTGGACATGTGGAACTCAAGCTACTTCTGCGGCTCGGCGGCGGTGCTGAGAAGGAAGTATTTGGAGGAGATAGGGGGGATTTGCGGCGAGACCATCACCGAGGACTGCGAGACGGCCCTCTCCCTGCATCAAAGGGGCTATAAGAGCGTCTATATCCCCCGCCCCATGGTCTGCGGCCTGTCGCCCGATACCTTCGACGACCTGATAGTGCAGAAAAGCAGGTGGGCGCAGGGGATGACGCAGATCCTTGTCCTGCGCAACCCGCTGTTCCAGAAAGGGCTTAAGTTCTACCAGAAATTATGTTATTTCAACAGCTGCTTCTACTGGTTCTTCGGCCTTACCCGGGTTATCTTCTTCATCGCCCCGGCGGCTTTTCTGCTGCTGGACCTGAAGGTATACTTCGCTTCCGTGCCGCAGGTGCTCGCCTATGCGATCCCGCACGTGCTTGGCTCCATCCTGCTTACGGGGTTCCTGTACGGCAAGTTCAGATGGCCTTTTTTCTCTGAATTTTTCGAGGGTATTCAATCTCTGTTCCTTATCCCCGCCGTTCTTTCAGTTTTTTTCAATCCGCGGAAGCCTTCTTTCAAGGTGACACCGAAGGGAAAGAGCCTGGAAACCGAGTATTTGAGCAGCCTCGCCCTGCCCTTCCTCCTGCTGACCATGGTGCTTATCGTCTCCATCCCGGCCGCGGTAATGAAATGGATACAGTTCCCGATGTACCGCGACATCACCATGATAACCCTTATCTGGTGCGTGCTGAACCTCCTGCTGGCGCTGGCCTCATTCGGGGCTTTCTTCGAGCGCAAGCAGGTGCGCCGCCATCACAGGATGTGGGCGAAGGGGAAAGCGCGGATCTTCCTGCCAAGACTTAATATGATGGCGGAGGTTAAGATCGACGACGTTTCCCTGTCCGGTCTGGGGCTGGTCTTCGAGTCGTCCGAGCAGCTGGCGCAGCATGACCACCTGATACTGGAAACCAGGAACAGCTACGGGAAACGGTTCAAGCTTCCCGCGCGCGTTCAAAGGTGCGTAAGGAAAGGGAATAAATACAGCTGCGGCTGTGAATTCCTCCCGGTGGGGAAAGCCGGGTACGCGGAAATGGTCGAATTCGTTTACGGGGACAGCCAGCGGTGGGCTGACTTCTGGGAGCAAAAGACAAAGCCGGCAAACCCGGTGTGGGTCCTTCTATTCCTCTTCAAGGCCAGCGTTAACGGCGTTAAAATACTTTACATCGCGACGATGAAGTTCATCATTCACCCGGCCCTGGCGCGCCTGAAGCGCTTTTTTCAGCACTTGACGGGCCGCGCGAAGCTGCCCGCCGGGGCCGCCGGATAAATATCCATGAAATACAGGCTTGTTACCAAAGACGATTTTGACGGGATGGCCTGCGGCATCCTGTTCAAGGCCCTGAAGCTGGTGGACAGTGTGGTCTTTGTCCATCCGAAGGAGATAGAGACCGGGAAGTTCGCTGTAACCGGCGAAGACATCACCGCGGGCCTTCCGTACGCGGAGAGCGCCCATCTGGCTTTCGACCATTATTCCTCCGCGGCCCGGCCGGCGGAGGGCCGGGAAAACCTGAAGGTCGATGTGCGCGCGTCCTCCACGGCAAGGGTGGTCCATGACTATTACGGAAAGGAGAAATTCCGGCACAGCCAGGAAGAGCTCCTGAACGCGGTGGATAAAGGTTTCAGCGCAAAGCTGACTTCGGCCGATATCCTGTACCCGACGGGCTGGGTGCTGCTGAGCTACCTTATCGACCCGAGGACCGGGCTGGAAAGGCATGAAAAGTTCCGGACCCCGCATATGGAGCTGATGAACGAATTGATGGACGAAGGCAGAAGCCATTCCATCTGGAAGCTGCTGAACCTGCCGGGGATGGAGGAAAGGCTTACCCGCTATTTTGCCTGCGTGGAGGAATACAAGGAGCAGCTCCTGCGCTGCTCCTCGGTCTTCTCCAACCTCGTAGTTACCGACACGAGGAAGGAGAAGCTCCTCTACCCCGGGAACAAGTTCATGACCTATGCCCTGTTCCACGAGTGCAACGTGTCCCTTAACGTCTCTTTGTCCGAGGCGGGCGGCAGGGTGGTCTTCGCGGCGGGGAAATCCGTCCTCGACAGGACCTGCTCGCTGGATATCGGCGCTGTCATGAAAAAATTCGGAGGAGGCGGCCATGCCGGCGCGGGCGGCTGCCAGGCAGGTGAGGACGGGGCCGATGAGCTCCTGGAGAGCCTTATAAAGGAGCTGAAATACGGGTTGTTGGAGAATCTGTACCAGGGCTACTTTAATTATTATTAAATGTCATATAATATGAAATCGGTCATCTCCGGTCGCTTTATAAGCGCCTTCGTGAATCAATCTATGGGGAAAAAAATTACTTTAGCGTTCCTCTCCGCTGGTTTGTTATTAGCGGCCTTCCCTGGGGCGGGATATTCCGAAATAATGAGGATGCCGCTCTCCAAACTCACTATGGCTAGGCGGGTGGACCTTAAGTGCACGGCCGGGCAATACGGGATCTCTATCCCGGTGCCGGCGCGGTGGAAGGTCAGGCGGGCGAAACTTTCTTTCGGCTATGTAAATTCCTCCGCCCTGCTGGCCGATAACTCGCGGCTGATAACAAAACTCAACGGGGACGCGGTCTCCCAGGTGAAGCTTAACCCGATGGCTCCCGAGGGTTTTTTAACGGTGAACCTGCCTGCCGCTCTGTTCAGGGAGGGCTATAACGACCTGGAGTTCGTGGTCAACCAGCATTACACCCTGGGCTGCGAATTCCCGTGCCAGCCGGAGCTCTGGACCACGCTGCGGCTGGACTCGGCCGACGCCATACTGGAAATAGAATATACGCTTAAGGAAGTGCCGCTGAAGCTGTCGGCCATCACGAATTACATCTTCGACCCCAGGGTGACCCCGCGGGGAGAGGTGAACATCGTCATGCCCGACGGGAACCCCGAGACGGTCGCCTTAGCCAGCATCCTGGCGTCGGGCGCAGCCATGAAATTCGACTACCGGAACGTCGTCTTTTCGATCTCCAGGAATATCGTGCCCGGCACCGACAATATCCTGGTAGGCGATAGTGATTTCGCGGAAAAGACCATTCATTCCAAGGCGTTCAGCGCGAAGGACGTCAAGGGGCCCGTCCTGAAGATCCTGCCGCTGCCCCTGGCCGGCCAGGAGGCGGGGCTCAGCGATCCGTACCACGCCCTGATCGTGGTCTCGGGCCTGAATAAAGACCATTTAAAGCTGGCCGCCGAGACTTTCGCCGTCATGTCCGCGCCGTTCCCTGAAACGAGCGAAATGACGGTAAAGGGGCTCGTCATGCCCGATATCCCTCTTTACGGCGGCAAGGGGGTTATCAAGGCCGACACCAAATACACGTTCAAAGCCCTGAATTTCCCCAGCCGGACCTTTACCGGCCTGAACCCGAGCGGGGCGGAAATAGCTTTTCGCCTGCCCGCGGATTTCCTTATCAAGCAGAACCTGTACGCCAAATTATCGCTCTATTATTCCTATGGGGCGGCCAACCGCTCGGACTCGGTCCTGAACGTAATGCTGAACGGCCAGCTTCTGAGGGGCATAAACCTTGACGACTTGCGGGGGGGCCTGGTCGAAGGCTACAAGCTCGACATCCCCACCTACCTGTTCAAGCCGGGCAATAATATCCTGCGGTTCGAACCCGTCCTGTCGCCCCTCATCGGCAAGAACTGCGAATATTTCCAGACGCAGAACCTGTTCGTGACCATCATGGACGTTTCAACCCTGGAATTCCCGCCCATGCCGCATTACGTGGAGATGCCGCGCCTGGAACTGTTCATGCTTAACGGCTTTCCCGTCACCCGCTGGCCAGACGGCCACGGCTCGACGATATATCTGACGAATTCGAGCCGAGAGACCATTGAGACGGCGCTGAACCTTGTGGGCATAGTGACACAGAAGAACGGCCATCCCCTCCTGGAGGTCCAGTATACCGCGACTCCGCCCGAGAAGTTCAACGGCGAGCTTGTGATAATAGGCGACATCGACTCCATCCCTGCCAAACTGAAGGAAATGTCTCCCCTCGCTTTGACCAAGGAGATATCTTTCCCATATCCGGTAGTCCAGGGCTGGGCCGATAAATCGCAGTACGCTTTCAGTAAGCAGATAAGCGGCCTGAGCCCCGGCACCGGCGCCCTGATGGAATTCCAGTCCCCCTACGCTGACGGGAGAACCATCATCCTGCTCGCCGCTACCTCACCGAAAGAGCTCCTGGCGCTGTCCCTCGCGCTAATGAAACCCGGGGTGCAGGCGAATATAAAAGGCGACCTCGTCCTGATGGGCCTGGACGACCCCGAAAAGAACATAATAGCCGTGGACATCGGTAAGAAATATTTCGCCGGAAAGGCCGGTTTTCTTTCCTGGCTGGATGTCTACCTTTATTCGCATCCCTGGGTATATAACGTGCTGCTGGGCCTTGTGATCATCGCCCTCAGCCTGTCCATTTTCTACTACCTGAACAGGTACAGGAAAAAGAGAATAATGGCGCATAAACCGTCCGCCTGAGGCTGACCTTCATCCCCCGCGCTATTGCAGCTGTCTGATCTATGCGGAGAATATCCGAACTCACTGGCGGAAGAATACCGGCTATGCCGGCGCTTGCGCTTATGTGCTGGGCGCTTTGTCCCGCCGGCTCAATGGCCTATTCCCCGCACGGGTATCCCGGCGCCGTCTGGGGCGGCCTGACGCGCGGTTTTGACGACACGGAAGGCACCGGCGTGCAGGGCTGGGCGAGGCAGGGCGTGCGCTGGGCCAGGTTCGGCAAGAACCTGGACCTTAACACTTACGCGGCTTACAACTGGCGCTTGCGCACCGAGAACAGGACCTATTATAACGTGGTCGGGCCGTCCCTGTCGGCCGCGCTTGAAAAAGGGCCTTTGTCCTTAGGCGCGGAATTCGCCTGGCTCCGCTATCCCAGCCAGCCGCTAAGCGCCAGCAGCTACTCTCTTTTCGCTGGCTGGTACGCCTCCCGGGATATTTCCGGGTGGACCGGCCTCCCCTCATTCGGCTCTCACGCGCCGCTGGCGCTCCCCTTTTCCGCCTGGGGCAAGATGACCTATGACCTGCACGGCGCGGAGGGTTCCGGTACGCAGGGCTGGGTCAAGCAGGGCGTGGACTGGTTCGCTCTCCGCGGGGGCTGGAAATTCAACACTTATGCGTCCTATAACTGGCGGCTGCGCACCAGGAACAAGCGGTACTACGACGTGTTCGGCCCCTCGCTGGGAGTCGAGTTCAAGGAGAAATACATTAACTTCGGAGCGGAGTACTACTGGCAGAGGTTCCCGGAGCTGCGCCGGACCGCCAATACTTTCAATGTCAGCCTCGGCTGGTATTTCAGCTGGGACTTAAAGAAATAGTGAAACGCTTTATTTTTTTCATCTGCGGTATCCTGCTGGCTTTCGCCGGCTACATTGCGTTCGCGTTCTATATCTCAAGAGTTCCCGCCGCGCCGCCTCTTCCCGCCGGAATTCCGCTTATAAATGCTTCGGACCTGGCCAACCCCGCCTCTTTCCTTTCCGGGGGCCGCGGCAGCGCTTCGGTCAGAAGAATATATAACCCGGCATTGTCTTTTAAAAGCGCGGTCCGCATACGCACCCTTTCACGGCCCCTTCACCCCTACGAAACACAGCTGCGCGTGCCCACTACGGCGCCGGTGCGCGCCGGCGACGCCCTGGCGGCCAGGTTCTACGTCAGGAAGCCGCTGTTTGCGCCTGCGAAGTCAAGGGTTGATTTTATCTTTGAAGAAGCCGGCGGCGATTATAAAAAATCCGTATCTCTTCCCGTCGAGGCCGGGCTGCGCTGGCGCCGGGTCGATATCCCGTTCCTGTCCGCCGGCGACTACCCGGCGGGAAAAGCGCATATAACTTTCCGGGCAGGTTACGACCCGCAGGCCGTGGATATCGCGGGCTTCGAGCTTATAAACCGGGGCCAGGCCGGGTGGCAAACTTCTTTTGCCCCGGCCGGCTTTTACGAGGGCAGGGAGGCAGGGGCGGCCTGGCGGACAGCCGCCGAAGAGCGTATCGAGAAGATCAGAAAAGGCGATATCGAGGTCAAGGTCGTGAACCCGGACGGGACGCCGGCGCCGGGCGCGGCGGTAAGAATAAAGCTGCTGAAACATTCTTTCTCCTTCGGCGCCGCGGTCAGCTCTAACTTCCTGTTCGCCGGGAACAGGGAGGACGACAAGCGCCGCTACAAGGAAACTTTTCTGAAGCTTTTTAATTCCGCCACTATAGAGAACGGCCTCAAATGGCCTTTCTGGAGCGGCGAAGAAAAGACCCGGACCGATAAAACGGCGGCCTGGCTGAACGCCAACGGCATTAAACTGCGCGGCCACACGCTGATCTGGCCCGATTGGGAGCATATGCCGGACGGCATGGAGAAACTTAAGAGGGAGCCTGAAAAACTGCGCGCCGCTATCCGGAACCACATAAAGGAAGAGGCGGCCTATTACCGCGGAAAGGCCGCGGAATGGGACGTGCTGAACGAACCGCTCTACCACCAGGAGATCACCGGCCTCCTGGGGCAGGCGGAGGTTCTGAAATGGTTCCAATACGCGCGTGAAGCCGACCCTTCCGCGAAGCTTTATGTGAACGATTACGACCTGCTGGACGATTTCGGCGCCAACACTGAGCAGCAAGACCGGTACGAAGCTTTTATACGCCGCCTTCTTGAAAGTAAAGTCCCGCTCGACGGAATAGGCCTCCAGAGCCACTACAAATGGGATCTGACGCCGCCGGCAAGGCTGCTGGCCGTGCTGGACCGGTTCCAGCGCCTCGGCAAGCCCATACAGGCCACCGAGCTGGATATAGACATCCCCGACGAAAAACTGCAGGCCGATTACCTCCGCGATTTCATGACGGCGGTATTCAGCCACCCGGCGGTGGAAGGGATAACGCTCTGGGTGTTCTGGGAAGGGGTCCATTCCGTGCCGGGGCCCGCCCTTTACAGGCGGGACTGGTCAAAGAAGCCGGCGGCCCTGGCGCTTGAGGAACTGCTGCTTAAAAAATGGCGCACGGAGCTCGACGGGACCGCCGACGGGCAGGGGGAATTCCGCGCGCGCGGTTTCCTCGGGACTTACGAGATAAGCGCATCCGGCGGAAAAACCTCCGGTTCGCTCAAAACGGTCCTTACTAAAAACGGCGCCTCCGTCATCATAAAACTTAAATAATATGAAAAACCTGATACTCGCGGCAGTTACAGCCTTGCTTCTAAGCGTCAATGCGGGGGCGCAGCAACCTGCGGGCCTTTCCACGGCGCCCGTTGCCCTATCGGCAGCCGCATGTGAATGCAGCGGGTGCATAGCCGTCTACGGCGACAGCAGGAGCAATCACGATATTCACGCGAAGATCGCGGCGCTGATGCAGGCGCGCCGCCCCCTGACCGTGCTCCATACCGGCGATATGGTCAGCTCGGGAAGAAGCAAAAAAGACTGGGAAAAGTTCAAGGAGATAACTAAAGGCCTGCGGGAGGGTGCCTCTTTTTACGCCGTAATGGGGAACCATGAGAAGGGAGGCGAAAAGACTTTCGGCGAGCTTTTCCGCTTCCCGGGGAACGGCAGGTGGTACCGTGCCGACGTTCACGGCGTCCGTTTCTTTATGCTGGACTTCCTCTCGCCCCTTGAAAAAGGCTCCGAACAGTACAAGTGGCTGGAGGCGGGGCTTGCTTCCCCGGCGGGCGCCGACAAGTTTACTGTTATAGTCGTCCATAAGCCGCTGATGAGCAGCGGGGCGCATCGGAATGAAAAATGGAGGGCCGCCGCGGACTTTGAGGCGCTTATCAGGAAATATAGGGTCGCCCTCGTGCTGGCCGGGCATGAGCACAACTATGAGCGGCTGGAAAAGGACGGGATAGTCTATATCGTTACGGGCGGGGGCGGAGCCCCGCTTTACCCCCTGGGCTCCAAAAACCAATACAGCAGGGCTTTCTCCGAAGCCAGCCATTACTGCCTGCTCTCGCTCTGCGGCGGGGTGTTAAAAGGCGAAGTTTTCGACATCAGCGACACGCTGATCGACAGTTTTGAGATCGCCGCCGGGAAAGCCGGGACGGAAGAAGGGGTTAAGAAGTAGACCTTACCTGGGCGGCAGGAGGGCGTTCAGTTCCGCCGGGTAGTCAGTTTCCATGGCATCCACGCCCAGCTTTATCATCCGCAGCATATTGGCCGTGTCCAGGACCGTGTAGACGGAAACGAACATGCCGGCGGAGTGGGCGGCGTCGATAAATTCCTTTGTAACCAGTGCATAGTCGATATCAAAGCCCGCAAACCCTTTCTGCTTCAGCGAATCAAAAAGTTCAGCCGTCGGCGCCGCCGGCGGGGTCCCTTCCCAGACCACGGGCGCGCCGGGCACGTGCTTCCTGTAATTCGCGGCCGCATCCAGGCTGCTTCCCTGCGAGAGCCAGACCGCATCCTGGCCAACACCGGCTTCTTTCAGCGCCATTTTTATATACCGGCCCATGTCGAGACCTTTGACGTCCAGGAAAAGTTTTCCGCGGCCTTTCGCTTCCCGCAGGGCTTCGGCCAGGGTCGGGATCTTTTCGCCGGCGTAGCGCCGGTCGAACCAGGAACCGGCGTCGAGCGCTTTCAATTCCCCTAAGGTCTTCTCTGTTACCGGCCCTGAGCCGTTGGTGGTGCGCCTGACGTCTTCGTCGTGCATAAGCACAGGCACGCCGCTGGCGCTAAGGCGCACGTCCACCTCCACCAGGTCCGCTCCCAGGTCGAAAGCCTGTCTGATGCCGGCCAGGGTGTTCTCGGGATTGTTGCCGGTATTGGCGCGGTGGCCTATCACCTGTATGCGCCTGCCGGCCAGGGCCGCCGGTGCCGGCGCCCTGGGGCCGGGCACATCGGCCCCGCGGCCGGAGGGCCCGCCAAGCGCGGCTAGTTCCTGCATGGTCAGCATGCGGTCGGTATAAAGCAGGCTGGCCAGGAACCCCGGGCCCGTTTCCCCGTCGTCGTCGGTAAAAAGATGAAAGACAGGCTCTAGCGACCAGCCGCAGAGCGCGCCGTCCCCCGGCGTGTACTGGCCGCCGGCAAAAAGGCCGTCTATGAATTTGCTTATCTGCCCGGTGCCGCCGGATTCCACAGAACACTGCACTGCCCAGGCCAGGCGGTGCCAGGTACCCGTGCTGACCGTCCCGCCGTGGTTCCATTTCGCGCCAAGGCCGCCTCCCGGTTTGTTCTCAACGAACATTTCCGCGTCGTTGTTGTTGCCGGCGCTGGCCTGGTAGAGGCTTTTACGATACTTCTTTCCTCCATCCTTCAGGAGCAGGTCCATCACCATGGTGTAATTGGAGACATAGCCTTCCCTGGCGTAAACGCCGTTGGGCGGGCTGTTGTGCGTGACGCTGTAGCCCTGGGAGGGTTCGGCCGCCGGGAAGGCCATAACGGGGGCGTCCAGCCCGTTTATAAGCGGAAGTTTCAGCGCGCCGGCCTTTGCGAACACAGTTCCTTTTGGTCCCCAACCGGTGTTGCCGGGGTCGCGGTAGCCGAGTTTGGCGGTACCGGTCGAGGCGGCAAAAGTGTCGGCAGGATCGGTAAAGTTCCAAACCGTGGCGCCGGAGGGCGCGGAATAAAAATTGGGCGGCACATGGGCGCACCCTGAAAGGCCGAGCGCCAGCGCCGCTGAAATAATATAGTCAGGCTTAAAAGTTATTTTCAGGATCTTTTTCATCCGGCTATTTACCTCTCTGAATGAAATCCTGTACGGAGGGTATGGTGTCGGGCGGTATCCCGGCGTAATCCGGCAGCATGGTCCACGGACCGCCGCTTTGGCTGTAGATGTAGCCGGAACGCAGGCGCATCACGGTCGAGCCCGCGTTCTCGGCGAGGAAATCCGTGACCGGGATTTCAAGCGAGATGTTATACGGCTTGCGGGCGTCCTTTGTAAAGGGGTTGTTGGTCATGAATTCCGAGATGAACCAGGCCAGCGCCAGCAGGCTGGCGGGCTTGGTTATTACCTTGGGTTTTGGCTCGTCCGCGTAAAACTTTTTCCCTATCAATTTCACTGCGGCCGGTACTGTAGCTATTGGAGGAAGCGGGATGTCCCTGACGTCCTTCGCCTGCATTTTAGTGCTTACCAGGGCTGCGCCGTGTTCCGGCACGAAGATCACTACCGCGTTGCGGCCCGACCTCTCTATCTCCGAGAAGAACCCCTCCAACTGTGCGGTCATCGCTACAAGCCTTTCTTTATAGAAAGCCGCGTTGTCAGACTTGCCGGAAGCGCCCGGCTTGTGCGTACCGATATGAAGGTTGGCGGTATTGTAATACAGCGCGGCCCGCTGCGCCTTTGACTCCTGGCGGAGCTTCCAGAATTTGCGGAGCGCCGCGTCGTCGGGGTACATCGGAGCCCCGGTGAACAGCTCATAGGCCACCGGCAGGTCCGCTGCGTCTATGAGAGTGTCCGCATGACCGTATTTCTTAACGTGCGCGGCAAAATCGTCGTATTTCCCGTCATTGCTGGCCATCGAGTAGGTCTTGAAGCCGCTGCTGCGCAGGTCATCCATGAGATAACAGCCTGCCGGGGCGTCTTTATAGAGGTCGAGGTGCGGTACCTGGCCGCAGGGGGCTTTCAGGACGCGCAGCGCCGCCGGGCCGCTGTAGGAGGCTGCCGCGCTGAAATTGGTGAAGACATAATCGAATTTAGAGAAGAACGGAATAAGGTTCGCGTCGGAATCCTTTATGTCCTTCCAGGACAGGGAGCAGATATGCAGGATGATCACGTCAAAGGGCGGGGAATCTTTTGCGGGGGGATAGAACTCCACGATCCTGCCGCTTTCCTTCTCGAAGAAAGCTTTCGGCGACACGCTGCCCAGGTCCGGGGAATCCTGCCGGGAGCCTGCCGCGGAGTACGCTTCCGGCCATTCGCTTTCCTTCGTGTAGAAAGGGTCCAGGTCGGCGATGTTCTGTTTCAGGTTAAGGGGTTGCTGCGCCGCGCTGTCCAGGTCGATGGTTTTCCGCTTCGGCTGTATTACCAGGGCCGAGGCGAGGATGACATAAGCGGAGAAGGCGAGCAGCATCGGTTTCCTGCGGTAGCTAAAGAAGACCGCCGCAAAAAGCGCGGCCCCTGACGCAAGCATCAGGATATTTACTGATTGCCAGAGGAACTCCAGAAGATATTGTAGCGTCGGGCGCGTTTTGGGGCCCCACAGGAATTTAATGATGGTTGCGGGCGGGGGCAGGAACGAGCCGCGCCATAAAAGGGCCAGCGCTGCCGCCGCTGCGGCCGCCGTTATAATGGAGGTAATGACCCTGTTCTTTGCGGCGAACAGCCTGAACAGCAGGGGCACTGCGGCGGCTAGCGCCGCGGCCAGAAAAATGTTCAGGGTTACATACCCTGAAAAAGAGAGCGCCGCCGCCGTGAGCAGGTACCAGTACCAGAAGATCATAACAGTCTTATAAACATCCACGCTGTTCCGGGAAATAAACAGCGGCGAACCTTTTTTTTGTCGTAAACCGAGACGCCGTTAAGCGTATTTTACCAAATTTATATTAAGTGCTTTTTACTACAGGCCGGCCTGAAATAAAAACCCGCGCCGTGCGCGGGTTTTTATATGAGGCTTTACGGGGCTACTCTATCGACGCGCTCTTGACGTAGTCCATCTTGGGGAAATCAGCCCTCAGGTACTTGTTGCCCTGCGACTGCACCCGGCCCTGGTCGGGGCCGTTGCCGCCGGGGGCGCCTTCGCCGTAGCCGGAGTAGATGCTCTCGACTACGTTCATCCCGCTGGTGACCTTGCCGAAGGGGGAGAAGCCGGAGCTGTCCAGGCGGGCGTTGTCGCCGAAGTTGATGAACATCTGGGTGGTGCGGGTGTCGGGGCCGGCCATGGCGTAGGAGACGTAGCCCTTTTTATTGGATTGCACCACGGGGTCGTCCATGATGCGGGCGCCGCGCCAGGCGGAAGCCACGGCGGGGTCGCCGTGAATGCCGAACTGCACCATGAAGCCCTCTATCACGCGGAAGAAGGTGACATCGGTGAAGAAGCCGGCCTTCACCAGGTTGTAGAACCTATCGGCGCCGAGGGGGGCCCAGGCGCGGGTGACTTCAACGGTGAAATCGCCCTTGGTGGTGGCAAATTTTACTTTAAAGGTTTCGGGGGCTTTCTCTGTGGCTTTCGCCGGGTTGGTAAGTATATCCATGACTGGTTTAGTCTCCTTTGTTTCTGCCTGAACAACGGCGGGTTTTTCCGCCGCGGCTGTGGCCGCGGGCGCGCTGCCGTTCTGGGCTGTTTCCGGGGCTTTGGGGGCGCACGAAACGATGAAAACTGCCGCTGAGATTAACGCTAAATGGCGGATGTGCATTTTACGGGACCTCCTGCGTCGCTAGATAAATATTATAATAAATACGATGGGCTTTTAGGAGGAAATATGGCGTTCAAAATTAACGCTGTTTACGCCGGCGACGATCAGGTTGAGCTCACCCACGACCTCAGCGGCACCAAGCTGCTGACGGACCTCCCGCCGGATAACGGCGGGAAGGGGCGGACTTTTTCACCGACCGACCTTGCGGCGGCCTCGGTGGCTTCCTGCGTGCTGACCATAATGGCCAGGCTGGCGCAGCGCGAGGGGATAAAATTCGAGGGCGCGGCCATCGAAATTGAAAAGCATATGCAGGAAAGCCCGCGCCGCATCTCCGCCCTGACCGGGGTGGTTAAGCTCCCGGCCGGCATTACCCCGCTGCAGCGCGAAAAACTCATGGCCTGCGTGAAAGCGTGCCCCGTAAGCCGCAGCCTGCACCCGGATATTAAACTTGAATTGACGGCGGAATAAAGCCGGCGGGGTCATGAAGAAAACACTTTTTGTTCTGCTCGCCTGTGCGGCGCCTCAACTGTATGCCGGCGGCCTGCCGGCAAGGAGCAAGAAAATGAATCCAAAGACTGAACTCGAGACCGCCACTCTGGCCGGCGGGTGTTTCTGGGGGATGGAGGCTATACTCCGCGCCCTCCCCGGGGTTAAGGGAACCGTTGTGGGCTATACCGGCGGGAAAACCGAGAACCCCAAGTACGAGGATGTGAAGACCGGCGCCACCGGCCACGCCGAAAGCATAGAGATAAAATTCGACACGGAGAAAATTTCATACGCGGCCATACTGGATATGTTCTTCAGGATGCACGACCCCACCACGCCCGGCCGGCAGGGGAACGACGTGGGGGCGCAGTACCGCTCGGCTATTTTCTACCACGGCGAAGCGCAGAAGAAAGAGGCGGAGGCCGCCGTGAAGCGGGCCCAGGCCTCCGGGCGCTGGAAAAGGCCCGTAACCACCGAGGTTGTCCCGGCCGCCAGATTCTGGACGGCGGAAGATTATCACCAGGATTATTTAAAGAAACATCCCGGCGGCTATACCTGCCACTATATCAGGGATTAATATTACACGTTAATGGCGAAGGGCTGGCCGTGGTTCAGTTCCTTTATATTCCCGGCCTTTTCATAAACCCCGATGTGGTTCGCCATCCATTTGAAAGGGGGGAGCTCCGGCTCCAGGGCCCTGAGCACCCTCCCGGACGCGCGCCGGTTATAGGCGAATCCGAGCTCGGCCATTTTCCTCGCCCAATAGCGGCGCGGCTGTTCGTTCACGTGGTGGTGGCCGCCCTGGTCGGGCGGCGCGGCCGATATCAGCAGCCTGTCGCTGAAAGCGGTGATATTTTTTAAGAAAGCACCGGCGAATTCCTCCGGTATATGCTCCGCCACCTCAAGGCAGAGAACCAGATCGAAATTCCCCCACGTGTTTACGAACGGGGCGGTAAGGTCGCGGGTAATTATCTCCACCGGGAAAGAATGTTCAGGCGGGGGGATAACGCCGTCTATAGCCAGCACCCTCGCGCCCTTGAGTTTAAAGAGGTGGCTGTATACGCCGCAGCCGCAGCCGAGGTCCGCAACGCTGGCCGGCCTGAAAACTTCATATATGGCCCCGGCCACCAGTTCGGCGGAGCGTATATAGTCCGCGTTGGAGGGGCCCCACTCCCGGAAAAAATCCGGGCCGTAAATTTCACCGAGGTTTTTCATGCTATATTGCGCTTTCGTCCGGCCAAATAGAGAACGCGCCGCGCGGCGCGTTCTCTGTTTGTTAAGGAAACGGCTGCCTTATTTATTAACAAGCTGCTTGCTGATGTGTCCCCAGGCGCCCTTAAGCTCATCCTTGAGGTGCTTCATCTCGGCGGCGCTGACGCGCTCGGCGCGCTCGTAGCGAACGGCTACTTCGTCCACGATGGCGTGGTAGGCTTCCTTGTTGACCGCGTTCATCTTCTTCATGTTTTCCAGCACTTCGCCCTTCATCTTCAGCGTCCAAGCCGCTATTTTCGCCCGGTTCTCTACCCCGCGCTTGCCGGTGAGGAAATACGTGGCTGCAGCGGCCACGGCCGCCAGCGCTATGCCCGCCCCTATCATCTTATCCGTTTTTTTCATAAGCCCTCCCTAAATTTAAGACAAAGCTTCTATCCGCTAATCATACTAAAAAACCGGCTGCTATTGCGTCCGCGCTTAACTGAAAAACTCCGCCGCCGTGCCATAGACGGGTCACTGCCCGGCGGCAGCTCAAGAATTTTATGGAATTGAATCCCGTTTTTTGATATCCTATACAAATCACCGCGGGGTCGTGGTGTAGCTGGTTAACACGGCCCCCCACAATGTGGGGGACAGATCGCGGGCGCTCTTTAATATAACTTTTTTCCGGCAGTACAGTGGTCCGCCACCAAATGATTGGCAGGCTGCGGAATCAAAGGTAAATTCGTTTTACGGTTGTCTGGAGGGGGTCGTGGTGTAGCTGGTTAACACGTCGCCCTGTCAAGGCGAAGATCGCGGGTTCGAATCCCGTCGACCCCGCCAGGCAGCCGTTTTTTTATGTTCTTCACTTACATTCTTTATAGCGGCTCCTTCGGGCGTTATTACACCGGTTCCACCAACAATCTGCTTCGCCGTTTCCGTGAGTATTTTGGAGCAGCATACCGCTCAATAAATCTCTACTCCTCTTCTCCTTTTTTCTTGCGCTTTTTTGGCTTCTGCTCAATCCGTTTCACCTGGTCCTCAAGTTCGTTCTCAGCGTCAATTTCCCGGGCAACCCGGTGGGCGTTAAACTTGTCATACTCTTCAAGCGCCAGGTTTTGAGCCACTTCCATTGAAACCCTGCCTGCGTCCTTTAATATCTCATGCTCATGGAACTTCAGGAATGCGTCCAGCTTCTCGCGCCAATCCTTCATGTAAAGCACCTTGCGGCGGCGGGCCTGCTCTTCAGCATAATCAAGATACATGTTAACGATTTTGTTGAGCTGCGTTATCTCTTCCCCGGTAAGATAGTTTTTTGCCACTGTGACATCGCCGCGGCGGACCTTTGAACCTTTCCAGCTCGTAAGCCCCATATTGGGTTTATTAGCACTTGCCCGCCCGTGGATTATTTCGGCGGCGGTATGCCCGGCAACAGCCCAATGCAGTTTATTCTGAACTATCTGAAAAAACTCATGTGTTTCCTCTGCATCCGGCCTGTAATCTATGGAAAGCTTGTAAATATCCCGTATTTTCTGATAAAACCGTTTTTCGGAAGCACGGATATCACGAATCTGTTCAAGAAGATCGTCAAAATAATCAAGGCCGCCGGGCTCTTTAAGGCGGGCGTTATCAATAGCAAACCCCTTGATCATATACTCTTTGAGCCTCTCCGTGGCCCAGCGGCGGAATTGCATCCCCCTGTCCGAGCGAATTCGGTAACCTACAGCTATTACAACATCAAGGTTATAAAAGTTTACTTTCCGCTGGACCTGCCTAGCCCCCTCATTTTGAACTATTAAGTTTTCCTTAATAGTTGCCCCAGGGTTAAGCTCGCCCTCTGAATAAATATTTTTGAGATGTATGTTTATATTGGCAACAGTAGTCTGAAAAAGGTCGGCTATCTGTACCTGTGAGAGCCACACCGTGCCGTCCTCAAGCCGCACCTGTATGCGGCTTTTTCCATCCTCTGTGCTGTAAATTATGATTTCAGAATTATTCATATATTCATGTACTTCCTCTAAATTATAGCCTCAGCTTTATTGTTTTCTCACGCCCTGCCACCCAGGTTTAATTCTCGCAGGAATTCCCGGTAGATACCATCGTAAAACTCGTTCCGCAGTAAAACTTCCGTAACAAGCTGCTGAAGACTCTTATAAACCGATGGGGGCATGCTTGCCACATATTTATAGCGGCGGAACCGCGGCTCGTCGTATTTACGCAGAAGCTCTTCAACCGCTAAGGTAAAAAGGCCGAACTTATTCTTTCTTTCCTTGAAATCCGCCGCCTCTTGAGCCGATAGCGGACCCTTGTTTTTCATATCCCGATAAAACTGCGCCGGCACTCCAAGCTCAAGGGTGATGTAGTCGCAGGCCCTGATTACGGCTATTCTTATTTTTCCTGATGGGTGCTGAATATACTTCAGGACGAAATCACGCCATTTGTCGAAGTGTTTATCTATGTTGGTCCATAGCCCCCACCGGACCGTGTTTATCAGATAGGCCTGATGCTCCACATCCAGTACGCTATCCATAGAGTGGATTTCCCTGAGAAGCAGTTCGACAACTGCTTCTTTCGCGGCCTTATCCTTGTCGTCGCGGAGTCCATCCCAGTATTTTTCAAATTGTTTCTGGGCCTGTTTTACTTCGGCCGGTGTTCCGGTCTTTATAACGGTGATAATTTCCTGCGGGTTTTCAGACATAAGTCAAAAGCACAACGTCTGCAACATTTTCTCTAAAATAAAGTAATAAGCAAGAAAGTCAGCTACATCCGATACTCGCCATTAAACTGTGCGTTATTTTTCGATAGCTTGATTTATATATTTCGACCAGTCAAGACTTGGCACTAACACTTTGGGATTGAAGCTGCTTTTCTCCAGCGCGTCAAGAATAGCCCCAAATCGAGTTCGATACATCTGCCATGTTGTCAGAAATTTAGTTCTTACTTGAGGGTCGGGATGCTCTAACATGTTTTGATATATGCTTTTCAAAAAGATGACGTCTTTTGCAATATCCAACGGGAAATCCTGATTTTCGAAATCAGTACCACTCACTGAAAATGGCACATTCGGCCCATACTGGCCCAATACGGTATCTAAGGTTTGATTTAGGAAAACGAAACAATATTCATCGCTAAAATATACTGTTTTAAAAATATCATTACGTGCCCAGACGGTCTTGTGCAGGAGTAGACCTGTCCCAGTATTTATTTTCTCATCACGATGAGCTTCGATTAATGCAGGACCATAAAACGCATTGAGGTTAGAAAGCTTGAAATGATTAAATTCGTCATATCTTAAAGTGGCTCTAAAGAATATATCCTTGCCAATCAATCTGTACAAAAGATCTTTGACAAATTCAATTGCATACATGACAATACAGCTATGATCATGGTCATTGATTGGGTCTGTTTTATTGTATACAAGAATCGTATCCGAAAAAACCAGGACGCTGAAAGCATAGTGGTCGTGAACATTTAGAGCATTAATCAGTTGATATAATTCATGAACTCTTTTTTGTCCAAGAGGAACTAGATCTTTGAAGCCAAGAATGTCAATATAGAGAAAGTATTTGCTGTTCATCTGGTCATCCAAAATTAAGATAATTAGTAAATTACTAGCCGTTTTTAGTTAGCGAGACCCCTTGCGCCTGCGCCACTCAAATCCTATTGCAGTTAGACGGTTCACTCGATCCTTTGATAGCTTCCCTTTAATCTTAGATCGTCGTTGTTCTGAACTCCACTTACCCAAACCCGGATTTTCAGCCCATACCTGTGGCACATTGCAATCACCATGTTTAATTTTATACTGCTCAAGGGTATGGAAGTTCTCCTCCCAAGCTGAGATAGAAGGATGCCATTTAAACCCAAGCATGGTTAAGCGATTTGCTCGTTCCTCTGATAGTTTCCCTTTAATTTTAATGACTCGTTGCCTTGCAACCCATCTAGCCAAACCCGGATTTTCAGGCCATCCGCTCGGCACATTGCAATCGCCGTGCTTAGCTTTATACTGCTCAAGGGCGCGAAAGCTTTCTTCCCAAGCCGACGTGAGCAGATCCCAGTCAAAACCAAATGCAGCTAATTTGTTTACGCGCTCCTTTGATAGTTTCCCTTTAACCATGGCTACTCGTTGTTGTGAGCCCCATCGACCTAAACCAAGATTTCCAGGCCATTCTTGTGGGACGTTGCAGTCTCCATGTTTGGCTTTATACTGCTTAAGGGCGTAGAAGTTTTCTTCCCAGGCTGACACGAATGGACCCCATTCAAATCCAAGCGTAGTCAGCCTATTTACTTGCTCCTTTGATATTTGCCCATTAATCCTGCGTTTTCGTTGTGTTCCGACCCAACGACCCAACCCAGGGTCTTTAGTCCATCTATTGGGAACATCGCAATTGCCGTGCTTAGTTCTATACTTTTCAAGGGCATGAAAGCTTTCTTCCCATGCTGAGGCTATTGGATCCCATTCAAATCCAAGCGTGGTCAGCCTATTTACTTGCTCCTTCGATATTTGCCCTTTAATCCTGCGTGATCGTTGGTATAAGACCCATTGAGCTAAAACCAGATTTTCAGACCATGTTATTGGCACATTGCAATCACCATGTTTGGTTTTATACTGCTCAAGGGCTTGGAAGTTTTCTTCCCAGGCTGCCACGAGCGGATTCCAGTCAAACCCAATCGCATTTAGCTGATTAGCTCGTTCTTTTGATAATTGCCCTTTATTTTTAAATTCCCGTTGTCTTGTAACCCATTTACTTAAACCTGGGTTTTCCGGCCAGCTATTTGGAACTCTGCAATCGCTATTTTTGGTTTTATATGCAAGCAATTGGCCAAATCGTTCATCCCAATGCGTATTTCGGTCATGCCGAGGGCTGTCTCGGGCTGAAGGCGAGGGGCAGTTCGGTCCATGCCGAGGCCCATCGGAGCGAAGCGACGCTGAGCTCTC
>JAUSCK010000177.1 GCA_030651035.1 Elusimicrobiota bacterium | reverse complement strand
CAGAGAACAGAGTGAGAAGAGGGTTGAAATACGAATTAATATTTTCTCTTCCGAACTCCGCGACCTCTGCGCCTCTGCGGTGAATATAAGGAAGTACGCCAGTTAGGACGTTGATTTATATGGCTACAAGAAAATGTTTTACCGCGTGCTTTGCCGCCGCCTGCATCCTGGGCGCCGGCCGCGGCCTTTCGGCTAGTGCCGTCCTTAGCGGAGGTTCTTTCAGCGTGCCGGTGCTCGCCGCGCTTTCAGGCGGCGCGCCCGCTTCGGGCGGGGCGTTCTCGCTGCTGGCGGTCAACATGGGCGGGCCGGTCTTTTCCGGCGGGAGCCTGAGCGGGGGCGTCTTCAGCCTGGACTCCGGGGCGACCCAGGCGGTGATAATTTACGGTGCGGCCAGGGTTGACCTGGGCGCGGCCCACTGCTACCCGGTCCCTTACAAGCCTTCGGCGGGGCATCTCAAGATAACCTTCACCAGCCTCACCCGGGCGGCGCGCGTGCGGATATTCACCCTCAGCGGCGAGCTGGTCCGCGCGCTGGAGAAATCCGACTCCGGGGATTCCACGGATTGGGACGTGAAGAACACCCGCGGTGAAAATGCGGCCAGCGGAGTTTATTTCTTTACCGTGAAAAGCGCCGGTCAGACCAGGACGGGCAAGCTGATGATACTCAGGTAGGAAGTCGTTCTCCGGCGGCGTTCACCGCCGGGACGGCAGGATCTTAAGAGTCGGCCGGGAATATATTTTATGACTAAAATAACCTGCAGTTTAAAATTCGGTCTCTTATTTCTGTCCCTTATCCTTCAGCCTTCAGCCCTCGTCCTTCTCCATGCAGGGGCTCCCCTGAAGATAAATTTCCAGGGGCGCCTTGAGGAAAGCGGGCTGCCGGCGGAAGGCGCGAAGAATTTTATCTTCAAGATCTACGACGCCATGAGCGGCGGAACCCTGGTGTGGACCAGCCAGGCGGAGAGCGCGGCGGTGGCCAAAGGGGTGTTCAGCGTGGTGCTTGAGACCGGGACACCTGTGAACCTGTCCACGGCTTCGTTCGCGGGGGCGCGGTACGTGGAAATAACGGTGGACGGCGTCCCGCTGTCCCCCCGGCAGGAAATGGTTTCGGCTCCCTACGCCCTGGTGGCGCAGGCCCTGTCTTCCGACGCCAGGATCTCCCTTTCCAGCCTGGACAAAGACCCGTCGGCGGCTTCCTCCATAAACACGTCCACGAACGCGGTCGACTGGAGCCAGCTTAAAAACGTGCCCGCCGGCTTTGCGGACGGGCTGGACGAAATTTCGGCGTTGTCCTTCTCGACAGCGGCGATAGCCTCGGGCAAATTCGGCGACGAGCGGATCTCGATCTCGACAGCGGCGCTAGTCTCGGGCAAATTGGGCGACGAGCGGATCTCTATCTCGACAGGCGCCTTCTACGGAGGCTTCAACGGGCCTAACCAGCTGGCGAGGCTTGACGGCTCCGGCAGGCTGGCCGCGGGCATTTCCCTGGCCGGCGCTCTTTCTCTGCCTATCAAAACCCTGACGCTGACCGACTTCCCTTATACGGTGACGGCGAACGACAGCACGATCTTGATCAACATGAGCGCGGGTCCGGCGACCGGAGTCGTTAATCTGCCGGACGCGGCAGGCATTGCCGGCAGGATTTACACCTTTAAACGGGTAGATGGTTCAGATAACGCCATAAGCATCACCGCTTTTGGCCCCCAGAGCATAGAAGGATCCTCCCCCTATGTCTTTATAGGCGGCGCGGGCGACCAATGGAAGTTTATTACCTGCCAAAGCGACGGGGCCAACTGGATAATATTGTCCAGGTACTAAAGCGCTTCAAAGACAACGGCCCTATTTTATTTATATAATTACCTTCTTGGCGCCAGGCGGGAGCATAAGCCCCTTCCTGCCGCTGCTCATGTATTCTGTTTTCAGCTTATAAGGGCCATGACCATTCAGACGGCCAGCGGACGGTCTACTTTATTATTTTTTCCAGGGGATCCCAATGTATCTTAAAGCGCTTGAAATTTACGGTTTTAAATCCTTCGCGAACAAGGTTAAGCTGCCGCTTAAACCCGGCATCACCTGCATAGTGGGGCCCAACGGCTGCGGCAAGTCCAACGTGGTGGACTCCCTGCGGTGGTGCATAGGTGAAATGTCCTGGAAATCGCTGCGCACGCCTTCCATGATGGACGTCATTTTCGCGGGCACCACTAAGCGCCAGGCCCTCAGCATGGGCGAAGTGGCCATGACCTTCGACAACGAGAGCCGCAAGCTGCCGCTGGACTTCAGCGAAGTGACCGTTACCCGCAAGATCTACCGCTCCGAGGAATCCGAGTATTTCATCAACAAGGTGCAGTGCCGCCTCAAGGACATCCGTGAGATGTTCCTGGATACCGGCATAGGCACGGAGGGCTACGCCATAATAGACCAGGGCGAAGTCGAGCACGTGCTGAACACCACCGCCGAGGAGCGCCGCGAGCTGTTCGAGGAAGCCGCCGGCGTCTCCAAATATAAGGCCAAGCGTGAGGAAGCCGGCCGCAAGCTGGAGAAGGTGGAGATAGACCTGAACCGCCTTGCGGACTCCATGGTGCTGCTGGACGAGCAGATAAAAAAACTGGACAACGAGGCCAAGAAGGCCCGCCTGCAGGCTAAATACCGCGAGGAGCTGACCGCCGCCGAAATTTCGCTGCTGCTTAAAGACGGGGCCGCCTTCGCCGCCAGCAGCGCCGCGGCCGCCGCCCGCCTTGAGCCGGTGAAAAAAGAGCTGGCCGAGACCGCCGTGGCCATGACCAGCCTGGAAGGCGAGATAGCCGCGCTTAACCTGACCCTTACCCAGAAAGCCGAAGAGCAGCGCGTGCTGAAAGAGGCCGTCACGGTAGTTAAAGTATCCAAGAACCAGGCCGAGGGGCGCGTGGTATCCGGCCAGGAAATGCTGGTAGAGATAAGCGGCCAGCGCAGCCAGCTGGCCGTCTCCGAAAGGCGCAACTCCGAAAAGCTGGCCGCCGCGGAGCCCCGCATCGAGGAGCTGCGCGCGAAGCTGTCCTCTGACGAGGGCGGCCTGCCCGCGCTGCAGTCCGAGCACGATTCCGCCGCCGCCGCGCTTGCCGCCGCGGGGTCCGAAATGCGCGCCGCCGACGAGGCCGCCGAGAGCATAGCCCGCGAGATGAACGCCGCCTACTCGCAGGAAATAGAAATTTCGAACGCCATCGCCCGCACGGGTTCCGATATCGGCCATTACAACGAGGCCAGGACCGGGCTTGAGCGGGACATGAACGACATAGCCGCCGCGGTCTCGGCCGTAGAGGCCCGCATAGCCGGGCTGAAGGCCCGCGCCGCCTCGCTGGGAGTAGAGCTGGCCGCCGAGAACGAAAAGGCGGCCGCCGCCGAAACGCAGTCAAAAACCCTTGCGGCCCGCCTGGCTGAAATAGACGCCCGCCAGGCCGCCATACGCGAGAAAAAAGCCTGGGACCAGTCCCGCCTTGAGGCCATACTTGCCCAGGGCGAGCACGACACCTACTGGGTGGGGATAAACGGCGTGCTGAACTCCGGCGTGGCCGGGGTCAGGGGCACGCTGCGGCACCTGCTTAATATCCGCAAAGAGGACCGCGTGGCGGTGGACGACGCGCTGGGCCGCTTCCTGGACTCGGTGGTCTGCGAAACCGCGGCCTCCGCGCAGGAGGCCATAGACTACCTCAAGCATGTCGGCAAGGGCCGCTGCCGCTTCCTTATCCTGGACCGCGCGCCTACGCCGGCGGCGCAGGAAGGCTGGGACGCCCCCGGCGCGCAGCGCGTAATGGACAAGATCTCCTTCGAGTCGCAGTACCTGCCGCTGGTCGCCGGCCTGCTTTCCGGCGTTTACGCCGCGGGCGGGACCGTGCACGGGCCTTTCTGGGTGACCGGCGGGGTGGACGAGGTTGTTTCGAACGAGCCATACTGGGAGGAGGAAGGCGACCTTAAGGAGCAGATAAAGAAGATGGAAGAGGAGAACGCGGCCCTTGAGACCGAGAAGGTTTCTCTGCTGCCGCAGCTGGAATTGGCGCGCGCCACCGCCGACGCCGCCGAGGAAAAGGCCTACTCCCTCAATATTGATTTCCACAAGAACGAGACCGAAGCTGTCGGGGCCGAGGGCGACCTGGGAGTGAAGCGCGACAGCCTGGCGCTGGCGCACGCGGATAACGGGAAAAACGAGACGGCTATTAAAGACGCGGAGGCCGCCCTGGCCGGCCTTAACGGAAAGCAGGCCGCCGCGCGGGCCGCCTCGGAGGCCAAGAAGGCCGAGCAGGCCGCGCTGGGCGGGAAAAAAGATTCGCTGCACCAGGAATTCGCCCGCCGCAGCGAGGAGTTGGGCGCGCGCAAAGCCAACCTGGACAATTACCGCCAGAACATAGAAGCGCTGCGCGGAGAGCTCGCCCGCGCCGAGGGGGACCTGGCCGCCCTGAACGAGGAGAAATCCCACTTCGCGGAGCGCCGCGAGGAGCTGGCCTCCCGGGAGGCCAGGCTGAAAGAGGAAGTGGCCGCCGCGGACGCGCGCCGCGTGGAGCTGATGCATGACCTGGCCGAGAAAGAGGTTATCGACCGGGCCCTGGAGGACGAGCTGAACGAGCTGCGCGGCACCCTGTCCCGCCTGAACGCCAACCTCCGGGACTGCCGCGACGTCTCCGCCGAGAACGACAGGATACGCTACCAGATCGAGACCGAGCTGGCCACCCTCAGCGCCCGCGCCGAGGAGACGGCGAAGCGCCTGGCCGACGAGTGGAACATCGGCCTCGAGGAGGCGCAGGTGAAATACGGCGGCGTGGAGACCGACCACGAGCGCGTGAAGTTCCTGCGCAAGCGCATAGAGAACATGGGCGCGGTGAACATGACCGCCCCGGAAGAATACGAGGCCCTTACCGCGCGCTACAACTTCATTAACTCGCAGGTCGAGGACCTTAACGGCGCCAAGGCGGACCTGCGCTCGGCGATAAACAAGATAAACGACACCACCCGCGAGAACTTCAAGGTCACCTTCGACAAGGTGCGGACCTACTTCAAGGAGATCTACTCCCTGCTGTTCAACGGCGGAGAGGCGGACCTGATACTGACCATGCCGGAGAACCTGCTGGAGACCGGCGTGGAGATCCTGGCACACCCGCCCGGCAAGAAGCTGGTGAGCATCTCGCAGCTGTCCGGAGGCGAAAAGGCCCTGACCGCCCTCGCGCTGCTGTTCAGCTTCTTCCGCGTCAACCCCTCGCCCTTCTGCGTCATGGACGAGGCGGACGCCCCCCTGGACGAGGCCAACGTCGAGCGCTTCGTGCGCCTGATAAGGGAATTCTCGGCCACTACCCAGTTCATAGTCATCACGCACAACAAGCGCACCATGGAGGCCGCCGACACGCTTTACGGCGTCACGATGGAGGAGATGGGCGTGAGCAAGCTTATTTCGGTAGACCTGAAGCGCGCGGCCGACATGGTCGCCCAGCAGGTCGCCGTGGGAGTATAGGCTGAAAATCGATGAAATACGGCGTTTTCTCCGACGTGCACGGCAATTACGTGGCCCTCAAGGCCGTGCTGGACTTTTACAAGAGGAACGGCGTGGAGAATTTTATCTGCTGCGGGGACATTGTGGGCTACGGCCCGCAGCCCCTTGAATGCGCGGAAGCGCTGCGGGGGCTTAAAAACCTTATTACGGTCATGGGCAACCACGACGCGGCGCTGGTGGGCAAGATGGACCTTAAGTGGTTCAACCCCAACGCGGCCTGGGCTATAGAGTTCGCCCGCGGCAAGTTCACCGGCCAGGCCATGGATTTTCTGTCCCGCCTGCCGGAAAGGATCGAGACCAAGGATTTTACGGTGGTACACGGCTCCCCGCGCAAGCCGCTTACGGAATACCTGCTAAGCGAGGGGCAGTTCACGGACAATGCCGGCAACTGGACGGTTTCGCCCTGCTTTATCGGCCATAGCCATATGCCGCTTTATTTCAGTGAGGGGGAAAACGGCATTCCCGAGACCGATTTCATCAAGCCGCTGGTCAAGATCTTTGTCAAGGGCAAGCTGATGCTTAACCCGGGTTCCGTCGGCCAGCCGCGCGACGGGGATACCAGGGCGGCCTGCGGTATTTACGATTCCGACAAGAAATATTTCGAGCTTTACCGGGTCTTTTACAATGTCGAGACCGTGCAGAAAATGATGGAGGTGCTCAAGATGCCGGGCATCCTGTCGGAGCGCCTCAGCTTCGGGTTCTAGCAGAAGCGGGTAGGCTGGTATGCTAGTGGTTATATTTATGATAATGAATATTTTGATCGTGGATGACGATAAGAACTTTATTGAAACGCTCGAGGACGGGCTTAAGCTGAAGAGCGCGGAATCGGAGATAAGGGTGGCTAAGAGCGCCCGCGAGGCGCTGGACGCCCTGGCCGCGGCGGTGCCCTCCGTCATCATACTGGATATTCAGTTGCCGGATATGCACGGGGTGGAATTCCTGCGCGTCATACGCCAATCCGAGCGGCTGAAAAAAGTGCCGGTGATCTTCATCTCCGCCAGGTACACCGAGCCGGCCGACCGCTCCGAGGCGATGCTGGCCGGGGCGGGGGCCTTCTTCTCCAAGCCGGTAGACATAGAGGAGCTCTGGAAGGAGCTGAATTACCTTCTTGACAAGAAAAAGTAAGTCTTATAGTATAAGTAAGGATTAAGTCTTCAAACCGCAAACTTACCGCTTATCACTTAATCCTAAGTCTGAAGGAGAGTAATATGACAGACGAGATACAGCTTACCGACGCTAATTTTGACCTGGAAGTGATAAAGAGCGCCCTCCCAGTGCTGGTGGATTTCTGGGCCCCCTGGTGCGGCCCCTGCCGGATGCTGGGCCCGGTCATAGAAGAGCTGGCCAAGGAATACGCCGGCAAGGTTAAGGTCTGCAAGCTTAACACCGACGAGGCGCAGGACACCGCCGGCAAATACCAGATCTCCGCCATCCCCACCATGCTCCTTTTCAAGGGCGGTAAAATGGAGCAGCAGCTGGTGGGCCTGCAGTCCAAGGAAGAGATCAAGAAACACCTGGACGAATTGATCGGTTAAAAGCCCCGGAGCCCGCCGCGGAAGACCCGCGGCGGGCCTTTAACCGCTACCCCGCCCTTTTCGCGTTCCTCTGAAAAACATAAATGTTACCTAAGCGCGTTTTTATAATAGACGCACACGCTTTCCTTCACAGGAGCTACCACGCCCTGCCCAAGTTCTCCACCTCCAAGGGTGAGGAGGTGGGCGCGCTTTACGGTTTTACCCGCATTCTGCTTAAGATACTGCGCGAGCGCAGGCCGGACTACGTGGCCGTCTGTTTTGACTCCAAGGGCGGCACCTTCCGGGACGACCTTTTCCGGGAGTATAAGGCCAACCGCCCGGCGACCGAGCCCGGCCTTATCGGCCAGCTTAATACCGCGCGGGACCTTGTTAAGGCGCTGGGGCTGAAGGGCGTTTACCTTAAAGGCTACGAGGCCGATGATATTATCGCCACCCTGGCCCGCCGCGCCGTCAGCGCCGGTCTTGAGGCCGTGATAGTTTCCGGGGACAAGGACGCCGCCCAGCTGGCCGGCGAAAAAGTGAAACTCTGGGACGGTTCCTCGCCCGATTTTTCGGGGCCGGAGGACGTGTTTAAAAAATACGGTCTGCCGCCCGCGCTGCTGCCCGACTATTTTGCCCTTACCGGGGATTCCTCGGACAATGTGCCGGGCGTGGCCGGCGTAGGGCCCAAGAGCGCGGCGAAGCTGGTGCAGACTTACGGCCCGCTGGAAAAGATACTAGCCGCCGCCATGGATCCCGCGCTTGTCGCAGCCGACAAGGCGCTGGCCAAGGTGGCCAGGGATATGGAGAACGCCAGGCTGTCCCGCCGCCTGGTAACGCTGGAGGCGGACGCGCCTGTCGAGGAGGGGCTGGACATTTATAAGCCGGCCGCGCCGGGCGGCCCGGAGCTGGAGGAGATGGCCCGCCGGCTGGAATTCAAGGAACTCCTGGCGCTTGCGGGTGCCGCGCCCGCTCCTCAAAAACCCGCCGAACTGCCCCCTATGGGGGAAGCCTGCGAAATATTGAAGACCCTTAGCGGGACTGTCGCTTTCGCCGCTTTCGCGGACGGCCTGGCAATAGGCTCGAAAAAAGGGGTCTGTATACTCAGCCCCGGTCTTTTTAACGCTGAAATTGCCGAAAAAGCCGCTTCCGTACTGGCGGACCCTGAAATTCCAAAAGTCGTCTTCGGCGTAAAATCAGTAATGCGCCTGCTGGGCCTGCCCTCCGGTTTCACCCCCGGGAATTTTGTGGACGCCGAGGCGGCCGCCGCCCTTCTTTCGGCCGGTACCCGCCGGGTGGAACTGCCGCAGATGGTTTTTGAAAGGCTGGGCCTGCCCCGCACTTTTGCCGTTGAGGCTGCGGCCAAAGTGCGGGGCCTGCCCCTGCAGCCGCCCGGCTCGAACGAGGAAAAAGCGCAGGCCTGCGCCGCCCTGCCCAAACTCTGGGATATCCTTAAGGAAGAGCTGGAGAAGTCCGGGATGACGGGGGTATACACAGAGCTGGAACTGCCGCTACTGCCCGCAGTTTATTCTATGGAACAGCACGGCGCCGCCGTGGACACCGGCCTGCTCGGCGAGCTTTCCTCGAGGTTTGAAAAGAAGCTTGCGGAGCTGCAGGCGGAGTCCGAACGCCTGACAGGGGCGCAGGTGAACCTGAATTCCCCGAAACAGGTGGGTTTCCTCCTATATGAAAAGCTGAACCTCGGTTTGGAAGAGGCCCAAAAGAAACAATTTAAGAATAAGGAAGGTGGCTACTCCACCGGCGAAGAGGCCCTGCAGTATTTAAAAGCCGCGCACCCGGTGGTGCCGCTGCTGCTGGAATACCGGGAGATCTCAAAGCTGAAGTCCTCCTTTGTCGACAATTTGCTGGCCGCCGCCGGTCCCGACGGGCGCCTGCATACCACGTTCGACCAGCTGGGCACGGCTACCGGGCGCTTCTCAAGTTCGAAACCTAATTTGCAGAACATCCCGGCGCGTTCAGAAGCCGGCCTGCTGGTGAGGAAATGCTTTACCGTGCGGGAGGGTTTCGTAATGCTCAGCGCGGACTACTCGCAGATAGACCTGCGCGTGCTGGCGCACCTTTCAGGCGACCGCAACCTGACCGAAGCTTTCCTGAACGGCGAGGATATCCACCTGCGCACGGCGGCCGAGGTTTTTAACTGCGCCCCCCTGCTGGTTACTCCGGAAATGCGCCGGGCCGCCAAGGCCATAAATTTCGGCATAGTCTACGGGCAGACACCCACGGGGCTTTCCCGCGAACTTGGCATCAGCCGGGGTGAGGCCGCCAGTTACATAAAGCATTATTTCGAGGTCTGCCCCGGGGTTAAAGAGTGGAGCGACAGGACCCTGGACGGGGCGAAAAAGTCCGGCTTTGTCAGCACTTTCACCGGGCGCCGCCGGCCGCTGCCCGAGCTTAAAGCTTCCAACCCGCATCTGCGTGGCTTCGCCGAGCGCGCCGCGGTGAACACGCCGGTGCAGGGCGGTTCCGCCGACATCATTAAAAAAGCGATGGTCCGCCTTTTCGAAGGCTTCAGGCATTCCAAAGACGTCTTCATGCTGCTGCAGGTGCACGACGAACTTGTTTTCGAGGTGCGCCGGGAGGGTCTGCGGGAGGCCGCCGCCCTTATAAGGAAAGAAATGGAGCAGGCTTATCCGCTGGCCGTGCCGTTAAAGGCCGACCTGAAGGTCGGCCCCAACTGGCGGGACATGGAGAGAATCTAGAGTCTGTTTACATGGATAGACAGGATGGACAGGATAAATTAAATAAATCCTGTGAATCCTGTTCATCCATGTTAAATTCGGCAAAATGAAAATGTAGTCACAGGTTATAAGTCTTTAAGGTAATTTTAAAATGGCGATTTCGTTTAGTCCTGCTCCGCTTAGAGAACTGCCGCCGGTCACCAGGTGGCTGGCGGCGCTGTTCTTTGCCGGCTGGCTGGCCGAGCTGGCGCTCGGCTTCAGGCTTAACTTTTACCTGGGGCTGGTGCCTTTTAATTTCGCCGGCCGGCTCTGGCTCTGGCAGGGCGTAACCTATATTTTTATACACGCGGATTTCTGGCATTTCCTTTTCAACGCCCTGATGCTCTGGATGCTGGGCCGCCTGCTTGAGCCTGAAATGGGGTCGCGCAAGTTCCTGGCCTATTTCCTGGCCTGCGGAGCCGCGGCCGCCCTGCTTACAGCCGCCTGGACGCCCGGCTCTCCCATCCCCGTGATAGGGGCTTCGGGCGCGGTGTTCGGCCTGCTGGGGGCTTTCGCCTTCCTGCACCCGGACACCAAAGTCTATTTTTATTTCCTTTTTCCCATGAGCGCACGCATGATGGCTTTCCTGCTGGGCGCGGTGGAACTGGTTATGACAATTTCCAGGACCGGCTCCAAAATTTCGAGCGTTACCCACCTGGGCGGCCTGGCCGCCGGGCTGCTGTGGCTTTGGGCCGAGCGCCGCTGGAGGGAACGGCCTGCTTACGAAGCGCCCGACCCGGCTCTGGAAGAAAAAGCCGAGGTGGACCGGCTATTGGAGAAGATCTCTTGTAAAGGCCAGGCCTCGCTGAGCCGCACGGAAATTGCCAGGCTGGACGAATACGCGAAGAGGAAAGGCGGGCGGGCTTAATACAATGAAAAACGCGAAAAATAAACTGGGGGGGCGCGGAAGGATAGTTTTGGGGCTGACCGGGCCCATAGCTTCCGGCAAGAGCCTGGCCTTGAAGTGTTTTATCGCGGAAGGCGCCTGCGGGCTCTCCGCGGACGCTGTAACCGCTGAGCTATTGACAACCCCGGTGATTTACCATACAATATTGAGGAAGTTTGGTTCCGATAAAATCCTTACAAACGGTTTACTGGACAAAAAAAAGCTCGCGGCCGAAGTTTTCGGCTCGCCCGCTAAGCGGAAATGGCTTGAAGGCCTACTGCACCCGCAGATTCTTGGAAGAATCCACTCACTAATAACCAAATCCAGAAAAAAGATAGCGGTTGTCGAGGCGCCTCTGCTGTTTGAGGCGGGACTCGCGGAGTGTTTCAGCTTTACGGTCTGCCTGGCGGCGCCGGATAAAATCCTGGAGGCAAGGGCCTTAAGCCGGGGCTGGAGCCGGGCGCAATACAGGGGCAGGGTAAAAGCCCAGCTGCCCGCGGCGGAAAAGTACGACAGGGCGGATATAGTCCTGGAAAACGCAGGCGCGCCGCGCGAACTTGCCGCTAAAATAAAATTTATCTGCCGCTTCCTTGAAGGAACGGCTAAGCGATAGGAACAATTAACCGCAGGAAAGATTTAACATGGATATACAGGATGAACAGGATAGGCATTTTACTTTTTTTATCCTGTCTATCCTGTTCATCAATGTGAATAAAGAGGGAAAATGAACGACCAACAGCCGGAAGAAAAAGATTCAAGGGTAGCCGCGCAGGAACCGGAGAACGGCAGGCGCGGGGCCGGGGAAAATCATCGGCCGCACAATAGCGGACCGAGGAACGGATACAGACACAATAACAGCCAGCAGCAGGATATAAGGGGAAATTCAAAAATGGAAAACAACAGGACGCCCAACCAGGGCCAAAATCAGGGCCAGAGCCAGGGCCAGAATCAGGGCCAGAACCAGAATCAGGGCCAGCCTCAGCCGACGAATCCTAATTTGCCGAAGATGGATGTTACGGTGCTGACTAAAATGACCGTGGGCGAGCTGGTGAAGATAGCCGAGCAGCATAACCTGGAGGGTGTTTCCGGCCTGCGAAAGCAGGAGCTGATAGGCAAGCTGATGGAGGCGCAGGCCAAGCAGAACGGCATTGTCCAGGGCGAAGGCGTGCTGGAAATACTGCCGGACGGCTTCGGCTTCCTGCGCTCCCAGGAGTACAACTACCTTTCAAGCCACGAAGATATTTATGTCTCGCCTTCACAGATAAAGAAACTCGGGCTGCGCAAGGGCGACTCGGTGAACGGCTTTATCCGCCCGCCCAAGGACGGCGAAAGGTTCTTCGCGCTGCTGCAGGTGAAAACCGTGAACGGTTTCGAGATAGAAAAGATAGGCCACAGGCCGCTTTTCGACAACCTCACCCCGCTGCACCCGAACGCCCGCTTCCTGCTGGAAACCGCCAAGAACGAGATGACCGGCCGCGTGATAGACCTTATCGTGCCCGTCGGCAAGGGCCAGCGCCAGCTTATCGTGGCCGCGCCCAAGACCGGCAAGACCATGATACTGCAGCGCATAGCCAATTCCCTGGCCACCAACCACCCCGAGATAGAGCTGCTGGTGCTGCTGATAGACGAGCGCCCCGAGGAAGTCACCGATATGAAGCGCTCCGTGCGCGGCGAAGTCATCGCCTCCACCTTCGACGAGCCGGCCGACCGGCACGTGCAGGTGTCCGAGATAGTTCTTGAAAAAGCCAAGCGCATGACCGAGCACGGCAAGGATGTCGTCATCCTGCTTGACTCGATCACCCGCCTGGCCCGCGCCTACAATACCGTGGCCCCGTCCTCCGGCCGCGTTCTCTCCGGCGGTCTCGAATCCACTTCGCTGCAGCGGCCCAAGCGCTTTTTCGGCGCCGCCCGCAATATAGAGGAAGGCGGTTCCCTGACCATCATCGCCACCGCGCTGGTGGAAACCGGCAGCCGTATGGACGACGTGATCTTCGAGGAATTCAAAGGTACCGGCAATTCTGAGATCTACCTGGACCGCAAGCTGGCGGACCGCCGCATCTTCCCCGCTATCGACATCAACCGCACCTCTACCCGCAAAGAAGAGCTGCTGATGACCGACGACGAGCTCAACAAGGTCTGGATCCTGCGCAAGGTCCTGGCCCCGCTGTCTCCTATAGACTCCTTAGAGCTGTTGGTCTCCAAGCTGGGCGCCACCAAGTCCAATAAAGATTTCCTGAAATCCATGGAAATGGGGCATGATAGGTAGTTAAGGATTAAGGATTAAGGATTAAGGATTAAGGATTAAGGATTATGACCTGGGGGCGCTTGAGGATAGTCGCGGGGCTGGGGGTGCTGCTGGGAACGGCGGCGCTCTCTTCCGCCGTGGCGCCGGGCATTTCGCCGTTCTACTACGCCAGGTTTTCCGTGATGACCCCGCCGGGCCCCTCCGAGCCCCCGTCCGAGGCCTTCCGGCTTATCCCGCGCCTGATACACGCGCGGCACAGGGTGGCCAAGGGCGAGAACGTGCGCTCGATAGCCTCCGATTACGGCACGGACGTCAGATCCCTGCAGAGCACCAATTCCAACGAATTCATCTTCATGTCGCGCGGCGGCTATATACGGGTACATAACGGCAAAGGCCTGCTTTACGAGGTGGTCGTCGACGGCGAGACGCTGAATTCCATCGCCGCCCGCTTCTGCGGCAAGAGCCGCGACCTGAAGTCTTTCAAGTCGGAGATAGTGGACGACAACAGCCTGCCGCCCTCCGCCCTGCTCGTGAACTACAGGTTCAGCAAGGGGGACAGGGTTTACCTTCCCGCGGTCTACCTGGACCTGGACACCTACCGCATGCCGCTCCGGAGCTTCGGGCGCATCAGCTCGCGCTTCGGCTCGCGCTACCATCCCATACTTAAGAGGCGGATCTTCCACAACGGCGCCGATATCCCGATGCCGCTCGGCACCCCGGTTTATCCGTCCCGCTCCGGCACGGTGACTTTTTCAGGCTGGAAGGGCGGCTACGGCAACGTAGTGGAAGTGCGCCACAAGGACGGGTCCATGTGCCGCTACGGGCACCTTTCCAAGGCCATCGCGGTCGTGGGGGAAACCGTGCAGAAATCAAAGACCCTGCTGGGCAAGGTGGGCTCAACGGGCATGTCCACCGGGCCCCACCTGCATTTCGAGATAATCACACCTTCCGGAAAATCAATAAACCCCATGGCGAAGATCGGGAAAAAATAACCGGGAAATCGAAAATCGGGAATCGAAGATCGAAAATCCGGGATTAGGGCAGGGATCGGCCGGATTATGCTATAATTTACATTAATAGACTTTTAATTCAGAGGAAAAGACCATGAAAAACGACCTGCACCCCACCTATAATCTCTGCGAGGTTTCCTGCGTCTGCGGCAACGCTTTCCAGACCCGCTCGATAAAACCTGTAATAAAGGTTGAAGTCTGCAGTGCCTGCCACCCTTTCTTCACCGGCAAGCAGAAGCTGCTGGATACCGCCGGCCGCATCGAGAAATTTAAAATGAAGTTCGCCGCCAGCGATGGCAAGATGGTAGAGCGCAAGCAGAAGAAGGTCGTTATTAAGTCCGTAACGCCCAAGCACACCGCCAAGCGCAAAGTGCTCTCTTCGGCTCCCGCCAAGAAGTCGGACGTTAAGAAGGCCGCGGCCGCCGCTCCCAAGGTCGCCCCGGCAGCCGAAAAGAAACCCGAAACGAAGTAGCTATGTTCTCTGAACGGGCGTTCCTATGTATAGGAACGCCCGTTTTTTTATAGGGGAAACTCGCTCCCGCTCGCGTGTATAGGAGCGCCCGTTTTTTTATACCCGGCTCCGCGGTGTGAGATCCGTTCCATGATATGCCTGAAGAAGACCTGAGCGCTATTAAAAGAGAATTCACCGAGATAGAGGCCCGCCTTGCTTTCGGCAGCCTCAAGCCGGAGGAGATAGAGAAACTTTCAAGGCGCCACGCCGCCTGCCGGCAGCTGCTGGACACTTCGGCCGCGCTTGAGAGGGCGCTGAAAGAAGTCGAAGACACCCGCCAGCTGCTTTCCAGCACCGACAAGGAAATAGCCGGGATGGCGGTCGCCGAGCTGCCCGCCCTTGAAGCCGCCGCGGCGTCCCTGGGCAAAAAGCTGAAGCTGCTGATAATCCCGCCTGATCCGGCGGATTCCAAAAACATTTTCCTGGAAATACGCGCCGGCGTGGGCGGCGAGGAATCCGCGCTTTTCGCAGCGGACCTGCTGCGAATGTACACCCGCTTCGCCCAGAACATCGGCTGGAAGGCTGAGCTGCGCGACCTTTCCGCCACCGGCCTTAAAGGCATAAAGAACGCGGTGCTTTATATTTCCGGGCAGGACGTTTACGCCCTGATGAAGTACGAGGGCGGTGTGCACCGGGTGCAGCGCGTGCCGCAGACCGAGGCGTCCGGACGCATCCATACTTCCACCGTCACCGTGGCGATCATGCACGAAGTGGACGAGGTGGAGATAAAGATCGAGGCAAAAGACCTTAAGATGGATACCTACCGCTCCAGCGGCGCAGGCGGCCAGAACGTCAACAAGGTGGAAACGGCTGTGCGCATCACGCACATCCCCTCCGGCATCATCACGGCCTGCCAGGAAGAGCGCTCGCAGGGCAAGAACCGCGCCAAAGCCATGGCCATGCTGGCGGCGAAGCTCGCCCAGGCAAGCGAGGAGGCCCAGGCCAAGGCCAACGCGGGCGCGCGCAATGTGCAGGTGGGCACCGGCGACCGCTCCGAAAAGATACGCACCTATAATTTCCCGCAGAACCGCGTTACGGACCACCGCATACAGGTTTCCTGGCATAATCTTGAAGCTATCCTGGAAGGGGAGATCAGGGAAATGCTGGAAGAAATACGGCTTGAGCTCACGAGGGAAAAAGAATGACCGCGGGAAAAACTCTGGCCGAAGCCGCCGCCCGCCTGACCGCCGCCGGGGTAGATGAAGCCGAACTGAACGCCCAATGGCTGCTCGCCGACGCTATGGGCGTGCCGCGCCTGAACCTGCTGGCCGCGCCCGGCCTTCCCGTCGGGGCCGCCGCGCTCCGCAAATTTAAAAAAGGCCTCGCGCTTAAAGAGCAGGGCCTGCCCCTGGCCTATATCCTCGGCTGGCAGGATTTCAGGGATATCAGGATAAAAGTGGATAAAAGGGTGCTGGTGCCGCGTCCGGAAACGGAAGAGCTGGCCGGGCTGGCCGCCGCTTTCCTCAGGACGCGCAAGGGCGTGCTCTCGGCGATGGATTACGGCTCCGGCAGCGGGGCCATCGGCCTCTGGCTCGCGAAGGAATTCCCCGCATTACTTCTTAAGTCCGTAGAAAAATCGGCCCGGGCCCTCGCCTGCGCCGCCGAGAACGCCGCCGCGCTCGGCCTCGCGGACCGCGTGGAATTCATAAGGGCCTCGACGCTGGAGGCAATTGGCGGAGTTGTCGACCTTATAGTTTCAAACCCGCCTTATATCCCCACCGGCGTGATACCCGGTCTCGCCCCGGAGGTCCTGAGCGAACCGCGCATGTCGCTGGACGGCGGGGGGGACGGCCTGGATGTGGCCCGGATGCTGGTGCGCCTGGCGCCCTCGAAGCTTAAAAAAGGCGGAGCGCTTTTGCTGGAACTGGGCGGCTCGCAGGCTAAAAAACTGCTGGCGGCCATGCCTGATACTGTCTGGAAAGCTAAGCGCACGCACAAAGATCTGAACGGAGTAGAAAGATTCATATTCGCAAAAGTTTAAAAGAGTTCACCACAGGGTGGAGCGAAGCGACACAATTCAACTGTATCTAACAGGACACAGAGAGAGATGATAGGAGAAGAGATAATATATAGGTTGGGAAAAAGAGTTCACCGCTGAGGCGCGGAGGTCGCAGAGCACAGAATGAGTCGGGCGTAGAAATACGAATTAATATTTTCTCCTCTTAACTCTGCGACCTCTGCGCCTCTGCGGTGAATCTGAAAAAGCTCTCTTGAAGAGCGTTATTTAAAGATAAGCCGAGGTCAACTATGGATAATTTTATGATACGCGGCGGCAGGCCTTTGAACGGTCAGGCCATAATAAGCGGCTCGAAGAACGCGGCGCTGCCCATCCTAGCGGCTACGCTGCTCACCAGGGAAAAATGCGAGATAAAGAACGTCCCCGAGCTGATGGACATTAAGTCCACCTTCGAACTGCTTAATTACCTGGGCAAGAACTGCTTCTACGGCTACGGTAATTTTGTGGCTGAGGAACACGCCCAGCTGAAGCTGCACGCCCCCTATGACCTGGTGCGCAAGATGCGCGCCTCCGTGCTGGTGGCGGGCCCGCTGTTGGCCCGCTTCAGGAAAGTCCGCTTCTCCCTGCCGGGCGGCTGCTCCATAGGCATGCGCCCGATAGACATCCACCTGGAGGGCTTTAAAAAACTGGGCGCCCAGGTCGCGTACGAAAAAGGCGACGTCATACTTTCCGCTAAAAAACTGAAGCCCGGAAAAGTGAAGTTCCGCTTCCCCAGCGTAGGCGCCACCGAGAACCTGATGATGTGCGCCGCCCTCATAGAGGGGGCCACCACGCTTGAAAACTGCGCCCGCGAGCCTGAAATAGAGGACCTGGCCGCCGCCCTCGTGAAAATGGGCGCCGCTGTGACAGGCGCCGGCACGCCGGTTATAAAAATAACCGGGGCCGCCAGGCTGAAAGGCCTTAAACATACGATCATGCCCGACCGCGTGGAGACCGGAACCTTCATGCTCCTTTGCGCGGCCGCCGGGGGCAGGATAAAACTTCTGAATACCGCCCCCAAAACGCTGGAGGCCCTTATACGCGCCATGAAAAAAGCCGGCGTGAAGATAAACACTTTCAAGGATTCCATGGAGATCATCGCGCCGCAGGGCCGGCCCAGGCCCGTAAGCGTGGTGACAAAGCCCCACCCCGGCTTCCCCACCGACCTGCAGGCCCCTTGGATGGCCTTTATGGCGCGGGCCAACGGGACTTCCGAGGTGCACGAGCAGATCTTCGAGAACCGCTTCATGCACGCCCCGGAGCTTATCCGCATGGGTGCGGATATAACCGTTCTGGACAGGAAGGCCGTCATACGCGGCGTGCCGCACCTGCTGGGCGCGCCGGTCATGGCCTCGGATATACGCGCCGGCGCCGCCATGGTGGTGGCCGCGGCTTCCGCAAAGGGAAAGTCGGTAATACGCCGCATCTACCACATAGACCGCGGCTACGAAAAATTGGAGCATAAACTTAAAGACCTGGGCGTGGACGCGTCGCGGGTGAAAGCATAGGGGAAAGGGATTTCACCGCAGAGGCGCGGAGGTCGCAGAGTTCGGAGGGAGTAATATTAATTTATATTTCTGCTCCTTGCGTTCTCTGTTCTCTGCGACCTCTGCGACTCTGCGGTGAATTCAGTGATTTTAAAATGATTTCTTTTGAAGAAGCTGAAAAGATACTGATCTCGCGGCAGGACTTCGTTAAGAAGGACGGGCTGGGGCGCGTTCACGCCTGCCTGGAAAAGCTGGGCGATCCGCATCTCAGGCTTAAGACGGTGCATATTACGGGCACTAACGGGAAAGGCTCGGTCTGCGCGCTTTTTGAGGCCGCCGCCAGGGCCGCCGGGCTTAAGACGGGGCTGTTTATTTCCCCGCACCTGTTAAGCATGACGGAGCGCATACGGTTTGGCGGCGAAAACATCGGCGAGGAAGCTTTTGCCGCCCTCTTTGAGGAAGTATTCAAGGCCGGCCCGGATCTGAGTTTTTTTGAACTGCTCACCTGCATGGCTTTCCTGTTCTTTGAAAGGCGGAAGACCGACCTGGCGGTTATAGAGGTGGGCATAGGCGGCCGCTTTGACACTACCAACGTGCTGCCCAGGCCCGAGCTGAGCGTGATAACTTCCATAGATTACGACCATAAGAAGTTTCTCGGCAATACGCTGGCCGAAATAGCGTCCCAGAAGGCAGGCATAATAAAACCGGGAGGCGTCTGTTTAGCGCCCATACTGCCGCCCGAGGCGCGGGCGGAAATTTCAAAGGAAGCGGCCGAAAAGGGCGCCCAGTGCCATTTCCTGGCGCCGGTTTTCGAGATAACGGACAGGGACTGGGAAAATAACCGGATAGTGCTGCGGCATAAAAAAAACGGCGAGAGCTATCCTTTCGGGATACTGGGAGAGAAGCAGGTCTCCAACGCGACACTTGTGTGGGAGGGGGTGGAGATAATGCGCGGTATGGGCTGGCCCATAAGCCGCGCTCATGCGGCGGCCGGCTTCGCTTCTGTAAGCTGGCCCGCCAGGTTCCAGTGTTTACCCCGCACTTTGGCCGCAGACTCAACGGAAAAAGTGCGGGGCGGTGGCGCCCGAGACAAAACCATTTTTATTATCGACGGGGCGCATAACGAAGAGGCTGCGCGGGCCTTCGCCGCCACCTGGAAAACCTCCCCTTTCGCCGGCAAACCGGCCGTCTTCGTGGTCGGGATGCTGCAGGATAAGGAGCGGCGCGGCATACTTAAGCTGCTGGCCCCGCTGGCCGGGAAATTTATTTTTACCAAGCCTGACTCTTCCCGCGCGGCCGATCCCTGCGCGCTGGCGGACGAGCTTTCCGCCATAAAGCCAGAAGCGGAAGTGGAAGTGCAGGAGGACATAAGGGCGGCGCTTTCGGCCGCGGCGCGGTCCGGTACGGCCGCCGTGCTGGGCTCGTTCTACCTCGCCGGCTCGGCTTTGGAAATTTTAGGGGACCAGGGGAAGTAATTATCAAGGAGAACTTATGCTCGGAATCGGCATAGACATCGGCGGCACTAATACTAAACTGGTGGTGGTAAACCGCGCCGGAAAACTGCTGGCGCAGGAGAGGTTCCGCACCGAGGCTTCAAAAGGCCCCGGCTTTTTTGTGAAGCGCCTGGCCGCGGCCGTGGAGGGCTTCAAGCACGACTACGGCCGCCAGCTTGTCTCCATAGGCATCGGGGCCGCCGGCGACGTTGACCCGGAGCGCGGCGTGCTTCGCTTTTCGCCCAACCTGGCCTGGCGCTCCGTTAAGCTTGCCGGCCCGCTTGAAAAGCTTACCGGCCTGCCCTGCATCATGGAAAACGACGCCAATATGGCGGCCTGGGGCGCCTATGAGATAGAGCTGGGCCGCAAAACCGGAGACATCCTGACTTTGACCCTGGGCACCGGCATAGGCTCCGGGATGATACTGGCGGGGAAGCTTTACCACGGAGCCACCGGCACCGCCGGGGAGGCCGGGCACCTTAAAATAGAGCCGGGCGGGCGCGCCTGCCACTGCGGGGCCCGTGGCTGCCTGGAGGCTTACTGCGGCAGCTATGCCATACTGGCCCGCGCCCGCGAGCTGATCAAGAACGAGGTGGCGTTCATTAAAAAATTCGCCGCGCCGGGGCATGAGAGGTTCAACACCATCTGCCTTACCAACGCCGCCGCCGCCGGCCACACCGCCGCGCGCAGGGTATGGGCGGAGACCGGGCATTACCTGGGGATGGGGCTGGCGGGGCTTATCCTGATGCTTAATCCCGGCTGCGTGGTCCTGACCGGCGGGGTTTCCAGGGCCCGCAAATGGTTCATGCCGGCCATGCATAAGGTCCTTAACCACCAGCAGATAAAAACGCCTTTTGAAAAAGTTAAGATCAGGATTTCCGACAGCGCGGACCTGGGCTCCTACGGCGCGGCGCTGTTCGGCTTAGAACACGGATTAAAATAAGGAGCGGGAGTCGGGGAGGGGAGTTCACCGCGGAGGCGCAGAGGTCGCGGAGAACAGAGTGAGTCGGGAGTAGAAATACGAATTAACATTTTCTCTTCCGAACACTGCGGTGTCGCTTCGCTCGACTCTGCGACCTCTGCGCCTCGGCGGTGAATATAAGTTTTCTTGAATTGATGAATAAAATAATCCTTGCTGCGCTTTTTGTGATGGGGACGGCTTTACAGGCCGGCGCTTATGAATTGCCGTCTTCGACCGGCACGCACAGGGTGCGCTTTGAGGCGGATGCGGCCGGCTTTAACGAGTATACGCGCGCGATAGACCTCGAGGGGAACGTGCGGCTGGAGGAGCTCTCCGCGGACGGCAAGCAGCAGAAGCTTATAAGGGCCAACAGCCTCACGGTCAGCATGGCCAGCCGGACCGTAGCCGCTCCTTCGGATTTCGTAATGGACGACGATACCGGTACAGTTTACGGCAAGAGCGGCTTTTTTGATTACGGCAACAATTCCGGCCTTATCAATGAGGGGCGTTTCCTCCATAAGAATTTTATTTTCCGCGGCCGTTCCGTGCGGTTCGATAAGGACGGCTATATGTATAAAAAGGCCAGCCTCACCAGCTGCGACGAGGACCCTCCTCATTACCGCCTGCGGGCCTCCCGGATCTTCCTCGCGCCCGAGCGCTATTTCCTGGCCTACAACACGGTTTTTTTTATTGGCAGGATCCCGGTCTTTTACTTTCCGGTCATCTACAAGCCGATAGGCGGGGGCACGCCCTTCGTCAGCAGCTTCTTCCCCGGCTACGACGAGCGCAACGGTTTCTTTGTAAAGTCCAACTATGTTTACAGGGTCAACCCGGAAACGCGCGTAAAGGCTTACCTGGACTATTTCGCCAGGCGCGGCATCGGCATGGGCGGCGAGCTGGACTACCGGCGGCCGGAAAAGAATATAAGCAATATCTCGCTCTACCGCATCAGGGAATACGGCAGGGGGACGGACCGCTGGGGCATTAACGGCGGCTACTGGCATTCTTTCAACAGGTTCAACGAGTCCGACCCGGCCCAGTACTACAGCCAGTCCTTTTTCCGCCTGCTTTCCGACCCGTCTTTTAATAACGATTTCTTCCGCACCAACCCGTTCGCCATCAGCCCGGACAAGCAGGCCAGCCTGGCCTTCACCCGCAAGACGAATTATACCGTTTCCCGGCTCAGCGTGACCGGCCGGGACGAGCGCTCCGCAGCCGACCCGGAAAAATTCCGCAGGTCTTACGAGTCGGCCCCGCGGCTGGATTTCAATACCGTGCCCTTCAGCGTGCTGCGCCTGCCGGTGCTTAACTCCTTCGCCGGGTATTTCGAGAACGTAAGGGAGGTGGGCCTGCCGTATTATCAGAAAAAGGGGCGGGGCGCCTGGACGGTTTCAAAAACGGTGCCGCTCAGCCGCAGGGTGATCCTGTCACCCTCTGTTTTTTATGACCAGTCGGTGTTCCTTTCCACCTCTTCCTCAGTGGGGGATTCCTGGATCGGCCGCTACGGCGGGAATTTTAACCTGCGCTACGACAAGTTCTGGGGCTCGCTGGACCTGCGCTATTCCTACACCCGGCGCCTGCGCGAAAATAAGCCTCATGACGACACCCGGGCGGCCGACAATGGGCAGGAAACGGATTCCGTCTACGGCGACCTGTTTATCATGCCGCGGCATAACGCCTATTTCAGGGCGCGCACCTCCTACGACCTGCGGACTTTTAAAACGGCTTCGTTCGTAGACCGCATGGCGCCGCTGATAGCGGAGGTTTATTACGCGCCGCGCCCGTCGCTGGATCTTTACGCGGAGGACTCTTACAGTTTCTCCTCTGGCAACCGCAGCTTCGTGGCGCAGGCCACGGCGGGGGGGAAGGAAACCTATGTCGGCGCGGGGGTGGCTAATTACAGCACTGACGAAAAGGCCTGGGTGATCAGTAATACGTTCGGCTTCAGGCCGTGGCGGACTTCCAAATGGCGGGCTGAGGCGGTGCTGCGCTACAGGCTGGTCCCGAGCGGGGTTTTTAAGTTCGAGTCTTTCAGGTTTTTCGAGAAGGCGCTTACGCTTTACAGGGATTTTCACGATTTCCGCACGCGCTGGGATTTCCGCGTCCGCTCGGGCGGCGTCAAAGAGTTCTTCTTTTTTGTGAACCTGAAGATGAACGACCCGGTGCGCTACGACACCCTCGAGGAGAAGTCCCGGAAGTTCTGGCACCCGTGGAGGCAGGAGGGAGCGGCGAGGGACTAGGGGAGGCGGGTCCTGTCAGGGATTTTGCCCCGCGAACCCTGGAAGATGGAAACCCTTGCGTCGGTTTCCCCCCGCCAGGCGGGGCCCCCCCTTCCGCAAAGGGTTCGCGAAGCAAAACCCCTGCCACCCGCTGGGCGATGGGGGAATTAAAGTTGAATTCTAAAATGATAAACTATTATTTAGAGGGATAATATTATGAAAAAACCGCTTTGGCTTGTTACGGGGGGGGCCGGGTTTATCGGCTCCAATATCGTGGAGGAGCTCGTGCGCAGGAAATGCCGCGTGCGGGTGTTCGATAATTTTTCTACCGGCAAGAAGGAGAACCTGGAGCCGTTCAAGGGCAAGTTCGAGCTGGTAAAGGGCGACCTGCGGGAGCCCGGGGACCTGGCGAAGGCTATGAAGGGCGTCACCTATGTGCTGCACCAGGCGGCTTTCCGCTCGGTGCCCAAGTCCGTGGACAACCCGCGCGCGGCTAACGACAATAACGCCACGGGCACGCTTAACGCTCTGATGGCGGCCAAGGCCGCCGGCGTGAAGCGCTTCGTCTACGCCGCGACGAGCTCGGCCTACGGCGAGTGTAATATCTTCCCGCAGAAAGAGAGCCTGCCCACCGCGCCCGTTTCCCCTTACGCCGTCAGCAAGCTGGCGGGGGAGCACTATTGCCATGTTTACGCCAAGACCTACGGGCTGGAAACCGTGGCGCTGCGCTATTTCAACGTGTTCGGGCCCAGGCAGAACCCGGAGTCGGTTTATTCCGCGGTGATACCGCGGTTCATGGAGCTGGTGATGCAGGGCAAGCCGCTTGAGATACACTGGGACGGGAAGCAGTCCCGCGATTTCACTTATGTGAGCAATGTGGTGGATGGGAATATCCGCGCCGCGCTGGCGGGCAGCGGGGTTTCCGGGAAAACCATCAACGTGGCTACGGGGACCAATATTTCGCTGCTCGATATAGCGAACCTGCTGGAAAAGATCACCGGGCGCAAGATCGCGAAGACCTTTTCACCGAAGCGCAAGGGCGATATCAGGAAGACTTATTCCGATATCTCCCTCGCCCGCCGCGAGCTGGGCTACAAGCCGCTGGTGGGTTTCCCGGAAGGCCTGAAGCTGACCTGGGATTATTTTTCCTCAAAGTTCCGGGGGGCTAAATGATATTCAACGTCTCTTCCTCTTCGGGCTGGATCGAGGTCGTGTGCGGCAGCATGTTCTCGGGCAAAACCCAGGAGCTGATACGCCGCCTTAAGCTTGCCAGCATTGCCAGGCAGAAGGTGCAGGTGTTCAATTCCCACCTGGACGTGCGCTATTCCAAGGAGCACCTTGTCTCGCACGATAAATCCACGCTGGCGGCCCGCCCGGTCAAGACCGCTAAGGAGATCCTGAAAGAGGTCGACAAGGATACCCAGGTGGTGGGCATAGACGAGGCCCATTTTTTCGGCGAGGAGATAGTGGAGGTGGCGCAGAAGCTGGCCGACTCGGGCAAGCGCGTCATAGTGGCGGGGCTGGACCAGGATTACCGCGGAGAGGCCTTCACCAACATGGCGAAGCTTATGGCTGTGTCCGAGTTCGTGACCAAGAACCTGGCCATCTGCATGGTCTGCGGCAACCCGGCGCATTACAGCCAGCGCCTGACGGATTCCGGCAAGCGCATAGAAGTGGGGGCGGGCGACAAGTACGAGGCCCGCTGCCGCAAGTGCTTCCAGCCGGAGAAATAACAGAAGAATTTCACCGCAGAGGCGCAGAGGTCGCAGAGAACAGAGTGAGTACGGCGAAGAAATACTAATTAATGTTTTCTCCTCTGAACTCATCCCCCTCTGCGCCTCTGCGGTGAATTCGGGAAAGTATACTTGTAGGGCGTTAATTTATGTATCGATCTGAGAAATTCAATCCCGGCCTGTTTGGAAAGCTTTTTCACCTGGGGGCCAAGCTTGCGGATTCCAACCGCTGGCTTAAACTGGCCGAGATCCTGCCCTGGGAAAAGCTGGACGAGGCTTACGGCCGGTATTTCTCCGCCGGCTACGGCCGCCCCGCCAAGGACTCCCGCCTGGTAGCCGGCCTGCTGGTCGTGAAGCAGCTTAAAAACCTGTCTGACGAGGACGCCGTAGCGGAGTTCATGGAGAGCCCTTATATACAGGCCTTCTGCGGCCTGGAATATTTCACGCTCGAGGACGTCATAAACCCCGGCATACTTTCGGAGCGCCGCAAGCGCCTCCCGGAGTTCCTGGCCCTGCTAGACGCCGAGCTTTCAGCCGCGCTTAAAGCCAATAAGGACCTGAAATTCCGTTTGCCCCGCGCGGTTTCCCCCGAAGATGGTTTCTGGGCGTCCTTGCTAGCAAAGATCCGAATCCTCTTCCCGTAAATAAATACTGTAGGATTGGCCACAAAAGGCACATAAAGCACATAAATAATAAAGGCACTCTTTTGTGCCTTTTGTGCTTTTTTGTGGCTATATTATAAAAAGGCCGCCCGTAGGCTCTCCCTTACGGCGACCAGTTCGGTGTGAACGAATTCCCTTTCATTTCCACCAGCGGGTGGGGGGCGCTGCCGTCGCCGTCCATTATGAAGATCTCCCTGCGCCCGTTGCGCGTCGAGGTGAAGGCCACGAACCTCCCGTCGGGTGACCAGGAGGGGTCCTCGTTGTCGCCCGCCTGGCTGGTCAGGCGGCGGATCTGGCTGCCGGTCAGGTCGGTCGCGAAAATATTGAATTTTTCCTTCGTCGTCTCGCGCCCGGCAAACACTATCCATTCACCCGACGGGGACCAGGAGGGGGAGTCGCACCAGTTAAAGCGCGTGAGCTTCCGGGTTTTGCCCGTCGCCATTTCCAGGACATAGAGCTGCGGGTTGCCGGAGCGGTCCGACACGAAGGCCACCTGCGTGCCGTCCGGGGACCAGGTGGGCGAAGAGCTGACCCCGAAGCCCTGCAGCAGTTTCTTGAGCGCCTTGGTTACGACGTTGAGGGTATAGATGCTCGGGTCGTCTCCGCGCGAAAGCGTCATCACCATGGTCATGCCGTCCGGCGAGAAGCCGCCCGGGATGTTGAGGCCCTGGAAGGTCGTGAAGGGGTGTATCTTGCCGGCCTTCAGGTCTATCTCGAACATATCCGGGTTTCCCCAGCGGTAGGTGGTGTAATAGATGCGCGTCGCGTCGGTGGACCAGCGCGGCAGCAGGTTGATGCTGTTGTCGGAGGTGAGGCGGACCAGGTTCTCGCCGTCGTAGTCCGCCATGTAGATCTCCTTGCGGCCGGTGGCGTTGTTGGCGAAGGCAAGCTTTGAATGGGCTATACCCCGGCGGCCGGTCAGGCGCATCACCACGTCGTCGGCGAACATGTGCGCCGCGCGGCGCATGGCCCGCTTTTCCCCCTGGTAGAATTTCTCCATCACCACCAGGCCGGTTGACAGGTCGTAAAGGCGCGCCGTGAAAGTCCACACCGCGCCGGCATCCTTCGCCCTGCCGGTTATCAGGTGGCCGGCCAGCGACTTCCAGTAGGCGAGGGATTCCTTGCCTGTGTCGAGGTTGGCCGGGGCCAGGGCGTCCTCTTTTATCTCAAAATAGCGGGAATAAAGCAGGTCCGCGCGGATTATTCCGCGCATGGCTTCCGCTAAGACAAGGTCTTCAGGGGTTTGCGGTCTGGAGGGGTGGAACTGGGCCAGGGCCACGGCGTTCTTTTGGGCTACGATGCCGGGAGAGACGCCTATATAGACTTCGGTGCCGGCAATGGCGCGGGGCGCCAGCGCGAACATCGCGGCTGCCAGTACCGTCTTGGGGCTTGCAGCGAAATAATATGACCATTTGGAGGCCCAGGTTTGAGCCGGATGCAAGGCGCGACGAAGGAGCATAGCGGGGTCTATGTGACTGAGGAGCAACGCAGCAGCCGGTTCAAATATGGGCCTCCCCCGGGGGGCTGGCCGCTTTCGGGCTGCGCCTTTGCGGCATTCAGCTAATGTACGTGTAGTACATGTCGCTTCATGCCGCTTCGGCTCGCTCCAAAATCGGCTCAGCCAAATGGTCATATTATTTTGCTGCAAGCCCTACATTTATCGGCCTTTTTTTGCCGGAGCTTTGCCCGGCCTTGCGGGGGCTTTGGCCGGGGCCGCCGGGGGGGACGTAAGCCTGGCGATGTAGTCCTGGGCCGTTTTAGCTTCCTGCGACTGGGGGAAATCCTTGATCACGGACTGCAGGTATTTAAGCGCCTCGGGCTTTTTGTCTTCAGGCAGCTTCAGCAGCGCCATGGCGTATTTCAGCCGGGCGGCGGGCGAGCGCGCGCTCTTGGGGAACTTCTCGATCACGTTGGCGTAGGCCAGCGCGGAATCCTGCCAGCGCTCTTTCAGGTAGAGCGATTCGCCCAGGTAAAAGTAAGAGCCCTCGGCCATCTCGCCGGCGGGGAACTTGGAAAGGTAGGACTTGAAGCCGTTGGCGGCGCCGTCGAAGTTGTTGTTAAGGTAGGCGTTGTAGGCGTCGTTGTAGATCTTCGCGGGCAGCAGCGCGGTCTCCACCTCCTCCTGCTGTTTGCGTATAGTCTGGCCGATGGCGTTGACGCGCTTGTTCATGGAGACGTCTATCTCGTCGAGCCGCGAGGTGAGGCGGTCCATCTGGCCGGAGATGTCCTTCATGCTTTCGGAAGACGAATTGAGGTTCTTGGAGAGGTCCTCCATCTTCACAGCCAGCTCCGCCTGGTTCTTCTGCATGTTGGTCAGGCTGGTGTTCAGGTCGTCCATCTGGCTCTGCATCTGCAGCATGTCCTGCTGGGTGGCCACGCAGCCCGAGGCAAGAAGGCAGGCGGGCACCAGCAGCAATATTTTTTTGGCCGAAAAGTTTCTGCTGAAACTTTCCCATCGCATAGCGATGGCGCTTTCCGCGCGGCATACACCCTCTCGGGCCTGGCGCGCATAGCGCTTGGCCCTCGCCCCGCTGTCGCGGGGAATCCCGGAGAATAATTCTGTCCGGCCGATAGTTCCAATTGCGGGATTCGGGTTAAGGGACATTTATTTGCCTCTTATTTTAGTTTCCGCGCGGCGGTTCTGCAGCCAGCAGGCCTCGGTGTCCTCGGTGCAGAGGGGCTTTTCTTCGCCGTAGGAGATGGTGCCCATCACGCTTTCCGGCACGCCCAGGCGCACGTAGTAATCGCGCACGGACTTGGCCCTCTTCTGGCCCAGGGCCAGGTTGTATTCTATCGTGCCGCGCTCGTCGCAGTGGCCTTCCACCAGCGCCGTCCAGTCCCTGCGGACCTTTATCAGCGCGGCGTTGGCCTGCAGCGTCGCGCGGGACTCCTCGGAAAGTTCGTAGCGGTCGTAGTCGAAGTTTATGGTTTTCACCGTCGCCTGGCTGAGAAATTCCGCGCCGCGTATTTCCCCCTCGGAGGAGAGCGTGTCGGAGCTTTCCTTTATGTCCAGGCCGGGGATGGTGGCGGTGTCGGTGATCATGTCCTGGCCTGCCTGGCCGGTCTTTTTATTCTTGTTGCCGCAGGATGAAAGCGTAAAGGCGAGCAGCGGCAGGGCAAAAGCTAGGAGCAGTGTGTGTTTCTTCATTACTAAAACCTCCGTATACTATCACAACCTATATAATTTATAAAAATTCCCGCGTCTTTACAAGGCTATGCCTGTGCCGTAACAAGAGCTATGCTCATCAGACGGCCAAGAGGAAAGGGGGTTCCGGCATATTCCCCGCTTACGCCGTGCGCTCGCCCAGGGTCAGCAAAAAATCTTTCAGCGCGCCGGCTTCCTCCGCGTGCGGGAATTTATCGATGAGCGGGAAAAGGTTTTTAAGCTTTTCCGCCGCTATTTTTCTCGCCGCGCCTGAAAAACCGCCCTTCCTCACAAGCTCGGCGAGGTCGAGAGCGGGGGCAAGGTCCGCCTCCGGCCCGGCCTTAACGGCGGCCAGCAGCTTTTCCACGGCGGGGCCGGCCTGCGCGTCGTTAAGCGCCAGTATGAGCGGCAGCGTGAATTTGCCTTCCTTTATGTCCTTCAGGGTTTCTTTGCCGCAGGCTCCGGCGTCGCCTTCAAAATCCAGCACGTCGTCTATGAGCTGGAAAGCCGAGCCCGCTTCTTCGCCCAGGCGCGCGCAGTTCTCCAGCAGTTCCGGTCTGTCCGCCAGGCGGCAGGCCGCCAGGGCGCACCAGCGGAAAAGCGCCCCTGTTTTCAGGGCCACTATCTTTTCCGCCGTCGCCGCCGTGATCTTTTTCCCGCAGGAATTCTCTTCGATAAGGGCGCCCTGCGTCATGCGCTTCAGCGCCTGTACCAGGCTTTCCTGCAGATCGGGGGCCGCGCGCATGGCGCATTCGAAAGCCATGGCCATCAAAAGGTCGCCGACCAGTATGGCGGAGTTCACTCCCAGCTGGTCGTAAAGGGTGGGCAGGCCCCTGCGGTAGCGGGCCATGTCGAGGCAGTCGTCGTGAAGCAGGGAGGCGGTATGGGTAAGCTCCGCAGCGGCGGCGGCTTTTTCCGCCAGGCCCTGTTTTGCCCCCAGCGCGGCGGCGGTAAGCAGGGTAAAACGTGCCCTGGCCGCTTTGCCCATGAAGTTGAAAGGGTATTTTTCAAAATCAAAAACTTCCGGGTCTATGGCGCCGAGTTCGGCCGAGATATACCCGTTGACCGAGCGCAGAGAATCCTCAATGTTCCCGGCAATTGTTTCCATATAATCATTTTAGCATTTATAAAAAATAATATTTCTCACACAAAGGCACAAAGCCACGAAGATTTATTTTCCGGTATTTCTTCGTGCCTTCGTGCCTTTGTGTGATACTGTGCCTGTTGTTACTGCGGAGTAGTTGTAAAAATAATATAATCTTCGTAATGGGACACGAGCACGACCATGGGCATACCTGCGCGCACGGGCACGGTGATCACGGCGCGCATTCTCAGCGCAGGGCGATAACCGCCGCTTTCTTTATTACGGCCGGCTTCATGCTGGTGGAGGCGGCCGGCGGCCTGCTTACAGGCAGCATTGCGCTGCTCAGCGATTCCATGCACATGATGACGGATGCGGCGGCCCTGGGGATGAGCTTTTTCGCGTCCAAGCTGGCCGCCCGCAAAGCCGACGACTCTCGCACCTACGGCTACCGGCGGGCGGAGGTGGTGGCCGCGCTGGCCAACGCCATGCTGCTGTGGATATTGTCCGGCTATATGCTGCGCGAGGTCTACGAGCGGTTCCATAACCCGGTGGCGGTGCTTTCCGGGCCCATGCTGGCCATCGCGGCTGTCGGGCTGCTGGCTAACCTGGCCTGCGCTTACCTCCTGCACGCCCACAGCGGCGAAAACATCAATATCCGCGGCGCCTTCCTGCACGTGCTGAGCGACCTGGCCGGGTCCGTGGCCGCCATCATAGCCGGCGTCGTGATATATTTCAGCGGCTGGTACCTGGCCGATACCATAGGCTCCCTCCTTATAATAGCCCTGATCCTGTTCAGCTCCACCAGGCTGCTGCTGGAGGCTTTCCATATACTTATGGAAGGCGCCCCGAGGGGGCTTTCCATGAAAGCCCTTGAAAAGGAATTG
>JAUSCK010000164.1 GCA_030651035.1 Elusimicrobiota bacterium | reverse complement strand
CCCCCCCCCCCCCCCCCCCCCCCCCCCACACCGCTGGTCCAGGTATTGTATCAGCGGGCGCAGGCTTTCCTGCTGGGCGGGGATGGGCAGCGGGACGTCCCCGTGATTTACCGGCACGTCCTGAAACTGCGGGGTGAAGATCAGGCCGCGCAGCAGCTCTTTCTTCGCGTAAAGGTCGTCGCCGGGGCAGGCGGTCTTTCCCAGGTCGCGGTGGGCGTAGAAGCTGCTGACCTGGACTTCGTAAGTGTCTTTGAGGTAGCGGCCTATGGCGACGAAGGAGTCCTGGGAGGCGCCGGTGAAGACGTCGTGTTTAGGCGGGTGGAAATCGCCCATTATGGAAATGCCGATGTTCGCTGTATTGCGGTTCTTTACGTGCGCGCCCAGGACCTTTATCGGGCGGCCCTCGAAAATATTGCCGGCCGGGTCTATCAGGAAATGGTAAGCGATGTCTATCCAGCCGCGCCCGTGCTGGTGGAAGTCCTGTATGAACTGCATCTCAGCCACGGCTTCGTTGTACGTTCCGGGGTAATGCGCCTGCGTATGGTGCAGGGTGAAATATTTCGGGGTGTGCGGGGTGTAGGGCTCCGTGGGCGGGGCGGCCTGCCAATCGGCGCGGCGTATCACTTTGAAGGGGGCGGACAGGGGGACGAAGAGCTCGGGGTCAGGCACGTAGGCGGCGGTGCTGGCTGCCGGCGCGGTCTCTTCCTTTGACTCCAGCCGGACCAGCAGTTCAGTTTCATAGATGGTCAGGGTCGAGGCTGACTTGGCGCCGCGGTCTATCACGCTGAGTTTGAGCGGCTGGCGGGTGAAGGGGACGCGGTACCTGGCCCAGAAACGCCCGCCGGGAAAGCGGCGGAAGGCCTCGCTGCCGTAGCTGGCGGAAGGCGAAAAAAAAGATTTGGATCTTACCTGCAGCTCGACGTTTACGCCCGGTTCGGGCATTTCGCCCTGCAGGAGGATGGTGTCGTAGCCGGCCGCGGGAATCTCGCTGAAAGGTGTTTCAAAAAGGACGGCGCCTTCTTTCTGCGCCGCGGGGAGGTTTATCTCCAGCGGGTAGGAAAGCCCGGTGAACTTTATAGCGTTCTCTTCCGCGGAAGCGCCGGCTGAAAATAATGGAGGGACAAGCAAAAGCGACAGCAGGGCGGTTTTAGCCTTCATATTATAATTATAGCTGACCTAGCAGGCTTCATTAAAGGGTTGAAAGACCCAGCAGGATATAGGACTTAAGGGAAAGCCTTGCAGTGGCTTCGCTTCTTGCGGTTCCTCAATAAACACAGTAGGCCGCCCGAACTCGATACTATATGAATTTGCTTTTTTGGGCAAGATTAAACATGGATAGACAGGATATACAGGATTTTATTGACTTCTTATCCTGTCCATCCTGTTCATCCATGTTAATCTCTAATGAAGAGTCCGCCCGAAGGGCCTAATTTATGTTTATTTACTTTGTTTTGATGTAGCGGAGGGCGGAGGACATTACGTTGCGGAAGTCCATCAGGGCGGTTCTCAGGCCGGCGGCGCCGTCGAGGAAGCCGAGTTTGAGGAGATAGGCGGAGAAGAACCTGGTGAACGGGCGCAGGAGGATGAAGAGGCGGCTGCGTTTCTTCAGCTCGTACGAGCGGGCGAGTATTTCCGAGTAGAAGGCCAGCTTCTTTTCCATGTCCTCGGCGTCCGAATAGGGGTAGTGGAGCAGGGGCTCCTTCAGGGCGCCCACGGGGCCGTCCACCTCGAGCCTTTCGTGCACCGGGAGCGGCAGGAAGCGCGCGGCGCCGCGCCTGAACAGGCGCAGCTGGGTGTCGGGGTACTTGCCGCCGTGCCTGAGCCAGCGGCCGAAGTAAAAATTCCTCCGCGGCATGCTGAAGGCCGCAAAGCTCCCGGGCGCGGCGGTGTGGCGCTTGATCTCGGCGCGCAGGGCGGGGGAGATCTCCTCATCGGCGTCCAGGATGAACACCCAGTCCGAAGAAGCCTGGTCCACGGAGAACTGCTTGTTCACGTAGACCGCGCGGCTGTTGGGGCGGGAGAAATATTTAACCCTGAAGTCGCGGGCGGACAGCGCGGTGCCGTCGGTGGAACCGCAGTCCACGAAGATCAGCTCGTCGGCCCAGGCGGCGCTGGCGAGCGAGCGGGCGAGGTTCTTTTCCTCGTTGTGGGCTATCATGGCGACGGAGATCGTGGGCATAATAAAATCAGGGATCAGGGATCGAGGATCGAGAATCGGGTGATGGGGACAGGGAGGAAACAGCAGCTTCGAAGACGGCGCAGGTGGCGGAGGCGAAGGCGTCCGGCGAGAAGTCGCGCGCGGCGCGGGCGCGGTTCTCTTCGCCCAGTATTTTTATCCTGGCGGGGTCGGCCAGCAGTTCAGCTAATTTCCCGGCCAGCGCCAGGTGGTCTCCGGGGGGGACCAGCCACGCGGGGCTCACATATTCCGGCAGGCTGCCTGCCGAAGTTGAAACGAGGGGGCGCCCGGAGGCCAGCCATTCCAGGGCGGCGCGGGAAACCGCCTCGCTGCCCAGGGAGGCTATCACGCCAACGTCGCAGGCGGCCATGAATTTAAAGGGCCCTTCCACCCTGCCGTGGAAGACCACGCTCGCGGTTATGTCCAGCTCTTCCGCTATTTTCAGCAGGTCCGCATATTTTACATGGGACTCATAGCCGGCGAAGTGGAATTCCGCCTTGGCGCCGGAGCGCAGCAGTTCCGCCGCCGCCTTCAGGAAGCAGGCGTGGCCTTTCACCGGGTCCAGCCTGCCCAGCAGGCCTATTTTAACCGGGTCCGAGGTCTGGCGGGGGGAGGGCGGCGGCAGCTTTATTCCCTGGCGTATAACGGTCACGCCGGCGCTGTCCAGCCCGGCGTCAAGATATAGTTTCTCTATGTAGGCCGAGGCGGCTATGGTCTTTCTCACGGAAAAGAAGGAAAACCCGGCTGCTGGTTTCTTGACGTCCGCCTTAACGCGCAGCAGCGGCAGGCCCAGCAGGAGGCCCAGTGTCTGGGCGCGCCCGGTGTGGGCGCAGACCGCGTCTATCTTTTCTTCCAGCGCGGCGGCGCGGAGGCGCAGCAGGGCCAGCGGCAGGCGGAGAAAATCTTTGCGGTCAGGAATGGAAAAGTTCCTGAAGCCCTCGCGCGCGGCGAAGAGCCCGGCGGCGCTTCCCTCGGGGCAGGCGAAGGCGACGAAATGCCCGGCCCCGCGCAGGGCCAGGGCCTGGTCGAAAGCGTAAGCTGCCAGCCCGCTATTCCACGGGATGTCTATTACGCTTAAAATTCTCAATGGCTGTTTCATAGCACTTCAAAGTAAGGGCCGCCATGCGCGGCGAGGAGAAATCATCCCGGCGGCGGTGGGCCTCGGCTGCCAGGCGCTCCCGGAGGGGGGCGTCGTTGATCAGCCGCAGCTGGGCCTTTGCCAGTTCTTCCGGGCTGCGGGGCTGTACCGTCAGGCCGTTGGCGCCGTTCTCTATCACGTCCGTTATGCCGCCGGCGGTGGTGGCCACAATCGGGAGGGAGGCGTTCATCGCTTCCACCAGCACGCTGCCCATGCCTTCCTCGGCGGAGGAGAGCACGAACATATCCAGCGCGGCCAGCACCTTGTACGGGTCGCTGCGGTAGCCTATAAGCCTGAAGCGGTCCTGTATCTTGAGCATCCGGGAGAGGTGCTCCACCGTCCGGGCCAGCGGGCCTTCGCCGGCCAGCAGGAAATAGACCTGGGGGGCGTCTTTGATAACCAGCGCCGCGGCGCGCACCATGTTCTCCGGGTCCTTGTGCGGGACCAGGGCTATAAGCGAGCCCGCCCAGAAAGCGTCGGCCGGTATCGAAAGCTCCGCCGCCAGCCCTGCGCGGGCGGCCTGCCGGTAGGCCGCGTATTCACCCTGCTTCCACGGCGTGTCATCCAGGTCTATGGTGCTGTTGACCACCGCCACTTTTTCTTCAGGCACCTCGGCCTGCAAAAGTATATCCTTCACGGCAGCCGAGATGGCTATCACGCCGTGGGCCTTCCCGTACTTGAAACGGGCGGCGAAAGAGCCCGGGACGAAATCAACCCTGCGGTGGGCTACGCGCACGCAGTCCAGCCCGGCCGAGGCCAGCCACGAGACGGCCGCGGCGTGCGAGGTGTGGGAATGAAGCACCGGCGGGAACTGGCCGGCCGCCAGGCTTTTGAGCTTCCGCCGGAGCAGCAGGGCCGAAACGGGGTCCCACTCGAAGAAATACGGCAGCGTGACGGTTTTAAAGCCTTTGCGCTGCGCGGCCTTATGCAGCGGGGACTCCTCGCGGCAGACGACGGTGTTGTCGTGGCCGAGGAGGTTCAGCTCTTTTACCAGGTAGAGCAGCTGGCGCTGGCCGCCGCGCAGCTCCTTTCCATCGTCAAGGTGAAATACGGTGAGGCGGGTATCCATAGTTATGAATGATATTCTAACAATTAAAGCGGCGCGGGACCGTGACTCAGCAGCTTATCCGCTTTAGCCATTATTTCCAGGGCGCTTATTTCGGAAGGATCGTTCTCGAAGACCGCCAGCTCCGGCAGGAACTTTCCCCGGGGAGATATCTTTTTTATCCAGCTTTTCTGGAATATCCCGAGGCAGGGCGTGCCGAGGGCGCTGGCCAGGTGCAGCGGGCCGGAGTTGTTGCCGATGAACAGGGCCGCGCGGGAGACGGCGAAGGCCAGGTTCCTGATGTCGAGGTCCAGGTCGCAGGAAAATACGCGGCCGGCGCCCGGTTCCGAGACGCCGTTGAAAATTTCTTTTTCCGCGGGGCTGGCGTTTACCAGGACGCGCAGGTTGCGGCTTTCAAGGAACTGCAGGACGCTGGTCCAGGTGTCGAGGGGGAGATTGCGCCTGGGGTTCCCTGAAAACGGGTGGATCACCGCCCAGGTCCCGGACGAGAATAAGGTCGCGGTCCGGGGCGTCTCGCCGAAACCAGCCGGGGCGACGGGGTAGCGCAGTTCCCCGGGATCCTTGCCCAGCGCCGCTTCGACTAATTTACGGGAGGAGTCCAGTATATGAGTGTCGCCTTCTCCCGGCTTTATGTAATCCGTGGCGAAGGCCCCTTTCAGGGCGTACCTCCTGGGGATCCCCGCCAGGAGGCAGGATAAGTTCTTGCGCCAGTTGGCGTGCAGTATTATGGCTGCGTCATAGCCCGATCCGCGTATCGCCAGCAGGGTCTTTAAATATTTATAAAGCCCTCCCTTGGCTTTTCCCGGGGAACGGTCCCAGAAAGGGTCGCAGTGGTGGTGCTCGATGCCGTCGCCGGCCAGCGGGATGATGTCGCGGGAATACTCTTTGGTCCAGAAAGCGGTTTCTACGCCCGGCTGCGCGCGGAGGGCGCGGTAAACGGCGAGGCTGATAAGCGTGTCCCCGACGTTGTCCAGGCTGACGATTAAAATTTTCATCTTTTAAAAACCGCAGGCCGGGGCTTTGGCAGGGACCGGCTGCAGCGCCGGGCCCGCTTCACGTCCAATTAAAAAGCCCCGCTGAACGGGGCTTTAAATTTGGTGGACGTGACAGGGATCGAACCTGCGACCTCCTGCATGCCATGCAGGCGCTCTCCCAACTGAGCTACACGCCCAAAATCCGCCTTACTCCTTCCGCTGCTTAAAGAACTATTCATATTTTATAAAAAAAAATGCGGCGGTTCAAGGTAAAAAAGTGAAGAACAACAGCGCCTGCTTTTTAGAACGGTGATAATTTAATAGAATCATTAAAGAGTTCTCGGTACGAGCGGAGAAAACAATGATAATCAAATCCTTCAATGTCATCCCTAACCTCCCGGACAGCCTCAAGGCGCTGGAGGAACTTTCCACCAATATGTGGTTCACCTGGAACTGGGACGCCATCATGATGTTCGTCAGCATGGACGACGAGCTCTGGCACCGCTCGCACAGAAATCCCAAGTGGATACTGGGAACCCTCGCCCCGGAGCGGCTCGAGATGCTCAGCCGCGACGGGGAGTTCCTGGGCAAGCTGGCGGAGATCAAGAACAAATTCGAATCCTATATAGCGTACAAGGATACCTGGTTCGCGACAAGCCGCCATGACCAGGACAAGGACATGCAGGTCGCGTATTTCTCCATGGAATACGGCATAGGCGAGGGCCTCCCTATCTACTCCGGCGGCCTGGGCATGCTCTCCGGCGACCACCTTAAATCCTCCTCCGACCTCGGGATCCCGGTGGTGGGAATGGGCCTGCTTTACCGGAAAGGCTATGTGCAGCAGGTTCTTAACCGCGACAACT
>JAUSCK010000146.1 GCA_030651035.1 Elusimicrobiota bacterium | reverse complement strand
GCGTTCCGGTCCCCACGGTAGGCCGCCCGTCGCCTAAAGCGACACCGCAACACCTCTCTTCTTACTTCACGTTCAGCGTTATGCCGGACGAGTGGGCGGCGAACTCGGGGGCGTACATGGACTGGATCACCGCCGCCCCGGCCTTGAAAGTGCCCGGCGTCGTCGGGCGCAGGCGGTACTTCAGCACATACTCGCCGTGCGGCAGCCACTCCATGAAGAAGTTGGTCAGCGAATCCCTCGGCTCCTCGTAGCGGCCCAGCTGGTCCCACTTCCAGCCGCTGTTCAGCGCCTCCGCCTCGAAGCCCGCGGCTTTGGGGTCCTTCAGGTGCACATACTCGAACTGGCTGCGCGTGTTCACCGTCAGGTGCACCTCCACCTGGTCCCCCACCGCCACCGTAGAACCGTCGGAAAGGGGCTTCAGGGTATAATCGCTTCCCTCTTTCTCACGCAGGAAATACTTCCTTGAGACATTCATCATGCCCGCCGGGGATTCTTCCGCGGTCTTGTCCGTGGTGTATATCCCGGTGAAAGCGGCAAAGGCCAGCCCCGGCCCCTTCTTCGCGATCACGGGCGCCAGGTCCTTTTTGGTTATCGCGGCCCCGTACTTGGACCAGCGCAGCGGCTTCGCCACCCAGTCGAAAGGCTTCAGCACCAGGGTCTCCGCCGTGCTTCCCCATTTCAGGTCGAAGCTTTCCGGCTTGTCCAGCGCGCCCTTTGCCTTCATCACGTCCAGCAGCGAGTAGATAGCCGCCGCCGAGGCCTTCGTGGATTTCCATTCATTGGCCTTGCGGTTGAAAAGCAGCCAGCGCACCATGCCGGCTATCTTCGGGTCCGCCGGGCGCACCGCCAGCAGCGTCCTGAGGATGAAGGCGTGCTTCTCGACGGTGTCGTTGTACCAGAGCCAGGAGATCTTCTCCGGCGTCCAGTAAACCCCGGCGATATCGTCGGAGCGCGCCCCGTCCATCGCCCGGGCCAGGTAGCTTTCCGCCTTGGCTTTCTCGCCCAGGCGCAGGTAAACATAGGCGGCGTAAGCTTTGCCGAAGGCCGTCATCGCGTCCGAATGCTTGTCGGCGTAGTCGACCCAGGCTTTGGCGTAAGTCCTGGCGGTCCCGCTCTCCGGCCAGGACGCCGGGAAAGAGGTTACGACATAGGCCGCGTAAAGGATAAGCGAGGTCTGGTCCTCCTCGGGCTTCATGTGCGCGGGGATCTCGCCCAGCACATAAGCCAGCGCCTTCTTCGCCGTATCGGCCGGGATGTCCACCCCGTAGCGCGCGGCCTCGGCCAGGCCGTCCAGCACATAAAGCGTCATGTGCAGGTTGGGGCGGCCGCCCGGGAACCAGGGGAAGGAACCGTCGGGATGCTGGTAGGCTTTCAGCTTTGAGAGGGCGTCTTCCCTTTCCGCCGCCACCACCTTCGGGTCCAGCATATCCACGACGGGCCAGGAGGACTGGCGGCCTTTGGATTCCTGCTCCCAGGGCGTTTCCATCAGGCTCATCAGCCGCACCGGGTTGTCGCGCTCCCACTCCGGCGTGACCGTGGTCCGCTTCGGGATCTTGGCGACGGAAGCGCGCAGCTCCGGGTACTTGTTATAGAAGCTGTTGGTTATAGCCAGCGGCACATACCGGTTAAGCAGCTGCTCGGTGCACTCGTACGGATAGTGCACAAGGAAGGGCAGGCTGTTGAGCACGGTCAGCATCAGCTGCGGCTGTATTTCCAGGTGCAGGGATTCCACCTGGCGGGTGGGGTCCGCAACCTCCAGCTCGGGCAAACTGAACATTTTGGAGGAGTTGCCGTCGAGCGAGGCCACGCCGGAGGCTATCAGCCGCTCCCTGGAGGGCAGCACCGGCAGGTCGTTCTCCTGCGCGTCGGCAAGCGCCCCGGCCCTGGCCACGGCGCGCACTTTGTAAGCGGCTGTCCCGCGCGGCGCCTCGATCTCCCAGTAGACCGACACCGTACCGCTCGGCTTCACCGTGAAGCTGCGCGAGAGTTCCTTTATGCCGAACTTCTCGTGCGCCGCCTCGCCGTCGAGCGTTACGGACAGGGCCAGCTCTCCCGAAAGCCCGCCGGCCGTGTCGTTGGTCACTACGGCGGTAAGCCGGGATTTATCCCCCTCGCGGAAGAACCTGGGGATATCCACCCGCACCATCAGGTCCTTTTTAGTCACGGTCTCGGCGCTGAAGGAGCCGCGGCGCGCGCCGCGCGTAAGCAGGTAGGAACTTATCTTCCACGAGGTGAGGCGCTCGGGTATGGTAAAAGAGAATTTACCGGCGCCCTTGAGAACCTTCAGCTGCGGGTTGTAATAGGCGATTTCGGAAAAATCCGTGCGCGCCTTAACTTCGGGCTGGGCCTGCGCCTTTGGCTCCGACGGGAACTGCGACGGAGCGGCGGGAGCCGAATCCGACTTTTCCTTGCGCGCTGACATCTCCATGGACCTCTGCGGGGCGGCTGCCATGGGCATGTCAGCCATATTTCCCCCTGCGCCGGACAGCGAGCTCATGCCATCCGCCTCGAAAGCAAGGCTTTTCGCAAAAGAGCCCCTGTGTCGGCCGTATATCCTTGAAGAGCCGATGCGCAGCGAGGCCATCCGCTCCTCCGCCGTGGCCAGCCTGAAGGCGTCAAGCATCCGCTGTATCAGCCCGGTCCGTATGGGCAGCCCCACCGCGTAGGGAGTGAACAGCGAGCCCCAGCCCCCGCCGGGGGAGCGCCTCCCCGGGTAAAGGGCGTCGCCCCAAAAGCCGGCGTCGCGGCCGTAATATTCAAGCGACCTGTCGAATATTTTCACCAGCGCCTCTCCGGAGGCGGGCCTGCCGGCGGAATCCTTCGCCAACAGCCGCCAGGAGGCCCTCTGCCCGGGCGCCAGGGTTTTATCATAATCGAGCGAGAGCGAAATACTCTTATCCTTAAGCGGGACCTCAGCGCCGCCCATGGCGGAATACACTTTAAAATCCGCGGCCCCGAACCAGCGCAGGCCGAAACCGCCGCGGTGCGCGCCGCCCACTTTCAGGCTGAAGACCGAAAGGCCGCCGGCCTGGACCGTCTCGCGGGACAGCAGGAAGTCGCCGGCCAGGACTTCGGCGTACTTGGCCCCTTTCAGGGCCGTGGCCCCTATCAGGACCCTGGCCGTTTCCCCGGCCTGGTAGGAGGCGTGCTCGAACAGCGCCACCGGCGGCAGTTTGAGGGACGCGTTCCTGCGGCTGTCCGCCGACGCGGAAATTATTATCAGCTGGGACTCGCTCTCGCCTCCCCAGGGGTCCCTGGCTTTAAGTTTAAGCCGATAAACCCCGGGCGCAAGGTTATCGAAGTTGATCCTGGCCGCGGACTGCTTTACGAACTGCACCTTTCCCTTGCCCGCCTGCGGCCCGTCGGGCACCTGGCTGAAAGCCTGCTCCAGCGAGGGGTTGCTGCCGAAATGACCCCACTCGCCGCGGCCTTCGTCCGCCGCCGGGCCTTTCTCGAGCCGGTAGAGCGAGTATTCGGCCTCGCCCTCCTGCTGCACGTCGTTAAGGTCCATCAGCCGGGCGCTGATCACGGCCGGCTTTTCAGGCGTGAAGAAACCCGCCTCCGGCTTTACGTCGAACAAATAAGCCTTCGACCCGGCCCGGTAGGACCGCGAATCGGTTATCGTGCGCCCGCCGGCGTCCCGGGCCTCCGCCTCCACCTGGTAGGAGGACGGGTAAGCCGAGAAAGCTTCGCTTTCGGCCTGCGGAGTAAAGCTGAAGCTGAACTTCCCGTCGTCGCCGGTCTTTAGATCGCCGGAGGCGACCTCGGAGGAGCCTGAATCGCCGTAGAACCAGGCCCAGTGCCGGCAGTACCAGGGAATATAGCGCGAGCGGGTCACGCGGTATTTGACGGCGGCGCCGGGAACGGGGGAACCGAAGTAATATTTAACTTCGCCGGCTATTTCCGCTTTTTCGCCGTAGCGATAAGGCCGCTTGGCCTCGCCCAGCTTCACCTCGAATTCGGGCCGCTTATACTCCTCGACGCCGAAGCGCGCCGCCCCGCTGAAATTATAACCGTACTCGTTGATCTGCGCGGTAACGGTATAGGAGCCGAGCAGGCGCCCCTCAGGGATCTTAAAGGCGCCGGCGGCGCTGCCCAGGCCGGTGAAAGGCAGGGTTTTTTTATAAACCTCCTGCCAGTTGGCGTCGCGCGCGATGACGGAAAGAGCGCTTTTCCCGTCGTAAACCCTGTAGCCGCGCGGCTCGCGCAGCAGGGCGGTGGCTTTGAACTTGACCTCCTGCCCCGGCCTGTAAACCGGGCGGTCCGTCTCGACGAAGATATTCACCGGCTGCGGCACCTGCAGCCCGGCCGAGCCCTGGGAATTCCAGTAGGCGTAAGCCCCGCCGTGGCTGAGCAGCGGGTCCAGCGAGAAATATTCATTGGAAGGATAGGTCACCGGGAAAGACAGGCTGAACAGCGCCGCGCCGTCGGGGCCTGTCTTCAGGGCCGTCCTTTCCCACGAGCCGGAATGCGATCTGTTATAAAAGGCGTCGATATCGGCGCCCGTGAGCGGCCTGCCGTTAAGCGCGTTGACAGCGTAAAGGCGGAACACTTCGGAGGACGCCTGGCGGGCGGGAGCGGCGGGATCGTACAGGAAATCCTCAGGGTCGCCTTTTATGCCGGCGGTCCCCAGCAGGAATATGTCGGTGATATTAACCGTGACCGCTTTGAGCAGCGAGGCCCCGTCCTCGAACCCGCTGTCGCCGGAGGCGATAACGACATAAAGACCCTTCTTGAACGCCGGCGAGGCGATCTCCTGGTCCTTGTACTGGTACGGGGCCGGGTAATCCACCTTCTGCCGCCAGTCCAGGTCAGCTTTTTTTCCGAGGAAGTTCCGCACGGCCTCCTGCTGCAGGTACTTCACGCGGCCCCAGCCCTGCTCACCGTGCTGGCCGATAGAGGACAGTTCCTGCGGCGAAGTAATATAGGCCCTGAAATAAATAACCGGCAGGTTGCGGGCGTTGACCCTGAGGGTTTTGGCGCCGGGAGGCGGCGCGAACGAGGCGGAGAGCTCCAGCACGGGCATCTCTATTTCGGCCCGTATTTTCGCGCACAGCAGGGCGGGCTTTGACTTAGGAGCTTCCCCCTCCGACTTTCTGCACAGCTCGACAGCGGCCTTATAATCCGGGATCTCCTGTTCCAGCGCGGCGGCGCGGTGGAGCGCCCAGCTGCGGCCGAGCGCGGTTTTGAAAGAAGCGCCCCAGGCTTTCAGAGTCTGAAGGGCGGCCGCGCGCACCTTGGCGCGGTCGAAGCCGGCCACCTTATCTGCGTGCTCGAAAGGGATCAGCAGGCGCTGCAGCCGCCAGTACTCGCGCGCGAAATCCAGCGCGGAGGAACTGATCCCGGCGGCTTCCCCGAAGAGGGCCGCCGCTTTGAGCGCGGCCGGCGCCGCGGCGCTGTAATCTGAGCGGTAGCCGGGCTCAACGAACCTGTCCGCAGGCGGCGGGGTGCCTGAAACCCCGGCCTCGTCCAGCAGGTAGCCCGTCCAGCGCAGCACGGCGAAGTCCCAGAGCGTGGGCGTGTAGGCCAGCTCGGCGCCCTTGAGGTCCATGAAATATTCCTGGCCCTCAAGGCGGTATTTAAGCAGCTCACCCCTCAGGTCCCAGAGCGAGTCATAGTCGGCCGCTATACGGAGACTCCACTGGGCGGAAGTCAGCTTGGTAACGTCTTTGACGCCCTTCTGCATGTCGGAAGGCAGCGAGTAGCCGTACTGCTGAAGGAACTGGCGGCCCGTCTCGGCCCTGAGCAGCAGCAGCCTGCCCTGCCACAACTGGTCCAGCGGCATCTTCATGTCCGCCAGCCGCTGGGCGGCCTCGCCGTAGCGGAACAGCAGGGCTTCGCATTCGGCGGAGCGGTAGAGCGCTTTCAGGCCGTCCTCGCCGGAAGGAGCGGCCGCGGACGAGTAAATTACCAGCGCCTCCTGGTAAAGGCCCTTGGAAAAGAGCTGGTCGGCCTTTTGCAGGTCGCCGGCGCCGTACGCCAGGCACGGAAAAAGAAGTATAGCTATAAGTGTTTTCATTTTGTCCCCCCCGCTGAATTATGAAATTCCCCCAGCAGTATCTGTTCAAGCTCCAGTTCAATACCGGTCTTCTCTTTTACCCTTGCGCGCACTTCGCCCATGAGGGCGTAGATATCGGAAGCCGTAGCGCCGCCGGAATTGACGATGAACCCGGCGTGCTTGGCGGAGACTTCCGCGCCGCCGATCTTATAGCCTTTCAGCCCGGCCGCGTCTATAAGGCGCGAGGCGTAATCCCCCGGCGGCCGCTTGAAGACGCTGCCGGCCGACGGGAAGTCAAGCGGCTGCTTTGCCCCGCGGGCGGCCAGCACGCGGGAGCGGTCCTGCAGCAGCGCGGCGGGGTCGCCCTGTTCGAGCCCGAACCTGGCGGAAAGCAGGGTAAGCCCGGCCAGCCCCTCTACGGAGCGGTAGCCGTATTTAATATCCTTTTTAAACAGCCTGACGGGCTCTCCGGCCGCGTTAAAGGCCTCGACAGAAACCAGGCGGTCGAAGGTTTCCTGCCCGAACGCACCGGCGTTCATGCGCAGCGCGCCGCCCACGGAGCCCGGTATGCCCGAGGTTTTCTCCAGGCCCGCCAGGCCGCTCTCCGCCGTAAGGCGCGCGACCTCGTCCCAGAGAACGCCCGCCTGCGCCGTCGCGGCGCCGCCGGAAACTTCTATTTTCGAAAGCCTTTCGGTGAGCGCGGCTACCCCCGGCAGGCCCCTGTCGCTCACCAGCACGTTGGAGCCGCGGCCCAGCACCAGCAGCGGCGCGGAACAGGCGCGGCACCAGGCGGCCAGCCACAGGAGCTCCCCCGCGTCGGCGGGTCTTACAATGACTTCAGCCCTGCCGCCAGCCCTGTAGGTGGTAAAATTCGACGCCGGCTCGTTAAAGAGGCAGTGTTCGCCGAACCTGTTTTTGAGGGCCGAATAATCAGGCATGCGTTGAAATCCCTTTAAGGCTTCCGGCTTTATTTTCCTTCAGGCCCACCAGGTACACCCCGGCCAGTATCAGCATTCCTCCGGCGAAGGCGGAGGAGGACGCCTTCTCGCCGAGAAAAAGGTAGGCGGACAGCAGGGTGGCGAAAGGCTCGAGGTAAAGGAAGTAGGAAGCCTTGACCGGGCCGAGGCCTTCGACGGAGTTGTTCCAGAAGAGATAGCCCAGGGAGGAACAGAGCAGGCCCAGGTAGGCGAGACTGAACCAGCCCTCCGGCGTAAGGGCGGCGACTTCAGAGCCCCCCCCGCTTAACAGCCAGACGGGCAGCAGCGTCGCCAGCGCCACCAGCATGGTCATGGTGGTCACCTTGGCCTGCGGCCAGAAGGTGAGCCATTTTTTCGTAAGTATCACGTAAAAAGCCCAGGAGACGCAGGTGGACAGGAAAATAAGGTCTCCGCGCGTCGAGGGCAGGGCGAAGGCCCCCCCGCCGGACCTTGAGAAAACAACCAGCATAGCGCCGGCGGCTCCCAGCAGGAAGGCCGCCGCTTTGAAAGCGCCTATTTTCTCGCCGAGAGCGGCCATGAAACCGGCCACCACGATGGGCGTGGAAGCGATCAGCCAGCCGGCGTGCGAAGCCTGCGTGTATTTAAGGGCGTAGGCCTGCAGATATTGCTGGGCTGAGACGCCCAGCAGGGACATCAGGGCCAGCTTCCAGAGAAAGCCGGGCCTGAAGTCGGCGGCGCGGAGTTTTGAGCCGCTGAGCGGCAGCAGCAGCAGCGCGCCCAGGAGCGCGCGGAAGGTGACTATCGAAAGCGGAGAGAGCTCCGTCACCAGGTGCTTCGTGAAAGGAAAAGAACCGCCCCACACCACGGCGGCGAACACGACCTGGAAGTAAAGCCAGCTGTTTTTTTTCGCGGTATCCATGTGTTAAACAAACCGTGAATCTGCCAACTTTTTCGAAAACGGAGGGGAGGCGAGGGTATGGGTTCGGCGGGCCTTCCCGCAGGCCGGAGCTTACGTAAGAGCGGAGGCCGAGGGGTGAGCGCGGCCACGGTGTGGCCGATAGCGCGCCCGCCGGGCCCTTACCCTCGCCGGCCCCGACTGGCTACCCTGTGGTCTCATTCTCTAAGCTTCCGTTCTCCAACTTAAAACAAAGCGGGCAGCGGCTTGAACCGCTGCCCGCCGATTCAAGCTTACTTCGACAGGACTTTCTTTATGCGCTTGAAGGCCCAGTCTATCTCTTTCTT
>JAUSCK010000144.1 GCA_030651035.1 Elusimicrobiota bacterium | reverse complement strand
TCCCCCTCCACGTCCAGGATGTCGTCCGCCGCCTGGAAGCAGAGCCCTATCTCCCGGCCGAAGGCGGAGAGGGCCTTGAGATCTTCCTGCGGCGCGCCGGCCAGGGCCGCGCCCATCTCTACGGCGGCGGTTATAAGGTCGGCGGTCTTGTGCAGGTGTATGTAGGAAAGCAGATTAAGCCCGGCGCTCCCGGAAGGGGCTGGAACTGCTTTCTTATATACACCTGCATAAGACCGCCGACCTGATAACCGCCGCCGTGGAGATAGGCGCGGCCCTGGCCGGCGCCCCGCGCGCTGATTTTGAAAATATAGCGGCTTTCGGCCGCGAGATAGGGCTTTGCTTTCAGATCGCGGACGACATCCTGGACGTGGAGGGGGACAAGAAAAAGCTGGGCAAGAGCGGCAGCGACGCGCGCAACCGCAAGCTTACCTGCGCGTCCCTGCTGGGCGTAGACGAGGCCAGGCGCCGCGCGGAGGAACTCCTGCGCCTGGCGCTCTCGCGGCTTGCAGAAGTAAAGGGCTCGCCCGCGGCCAAAGAAGCCCTGGCGGGGATCTCCCGCTTCATCTGCAGGCGGGAAAACTAATGTCACTGCTTTCCGGCATCAAAGGCTCAGGGGATGTGAAAAAGCTCCGCGTTGAGGAACTCCCCGCGCTGGCGGCCGAGGTGCGCAGCCTTATAGTGGAGGGCGTGAGCAAGACCGGCGGGCACCTGGCCTCCAGCCTGGGCGCGGCCGACCTGATACTCGCGCTGCATTATGTCTTTAACACGCCGCAGGACCGCATAATTTTCGACACCGGCCACCAGGCCTACGCGCACAAGATACTCACCGGCCGCGCCGACAGGTTCACCACCATACGCACCCGCGGCGGGCTCTCGGGTTTTCTCAAGCGCTACGAGTCCGAGTACGACGCTTTCGGGGCCGGCCACGCCTCCACGGCGCTTTCGGCCGCGGCGGGCATGGCCGCCGCCCGGGACCAGAGCGGTGCGAAGCACCGCGTGGTGGCCATGGTGGCCGACGGGGCCATGACCGGCGGAATGTCCTGGGAGGCCATGCAGAATATCGGGCATCTGGGCACCGACCTGCTTGTGGTCCTCAACGATAACCAGATGTTCATTTCCGAGCGGGTGGGCCGCCTTGGCCATATCCTCACCAAAATGCTCACGCTGGGGTCCGTGCAGCGGGCGGTGCGCAATACGGAACTGTTTCTCGGCGGCTTTCCGCACTGGGGCGGCAGGATACGCAGGATCATCAAGCGCGCGCGCGTGCTTTTTTTCCCGGGCATGATCTTCGAGGAGATGGGGTTCGCCTATTTCGGGCCGGTGGACGGGCATAATATAGCCGAGCTGGTGGAAGTGCTGGGCTATGTAAAGGAAGTGAAAGGCCCTGTGCTGCTGCACGTGGTGACCAAGAAGGGCCGCGGCTACGAGCCGGCCGAGGACTCCCCCGTAGAGTTCCACGGCACCCCCAAATTCGACATAGAGACCGGCGAGGCCAGCACAGGAACCACGTCCGGAAAAACGGCGCCCACCTATACGGCCGTATTCGGCAGGACGCTGGTGGGACTGGCTAAAAAAGACCCGCGGATCTGCGCCATCACCGCCGCCATGCCGGAGGGCACCGGCCTGGACCTCTTCCGCGACGCCTTCCCGAAGCGCTATTATGACGTGGGCATCGCCGAGGAGCACGCCGTCACCTTCGCCGCCGGGCTTGCCGCCGAAGGGATGAAGCCGGTCGTCGCCGTCTATTCCTCCTTCATGCAGCGCTCTTTCGACCAGGTGCAGCACGACGTCTCCCTGCAGAAGCTGCCCGTGGTGATAGCCATGGACCGCGCCGGCCTTGTGGGGGAGGACGGCCCCACCCACCACGGGGTGTTCGACCTTTCTCTTTTCAGGATGATCCCGGACGTGGTGGTGATGGCGCCCGCCGACGAGAACGAGCTGCAGCACATGCTGGCTACGGCTTTCGCCTGCGGCCGGCCGGCGCTGCTGCGCTACCCGCGCGGCAGGGGCTGCGGCGTGCCTATGGACCCGGAGCCGGAGCTGCTGCCTCTGGGCAGGGGCCGCCTGCTCTCCCTGGGCAGGGACGTCAATTTCCTGGCCATAGGCAGCCGGGTGCACCCGGCGGTAAAAGCGGCGCAGCTCCTGAAGGGGCTCGGCATAGACGCCGGCGTGGCCGACCTGCGGTTCGTAAAGCCCCTGGATACGGAGCTGGTCAGTACCCTGGTCCTGGCGGGCCCGGTAATTACCGCGGAAGACAACGCCCTGGCCGGCGGCTTCGGCTCCGCCGTCCTGGAATACCTGAATTCCGCCGGCATAGACGCCAGGGTGCTGCGCCTCGGCATTTCCGACGCCTACGTGGAGCAGGGCACGCCCGAGGAACTTTACGCCGACTCCGGGCTTACGCCCGAAAAAATGGCCGCTTCGGCGGCGGAATGGCTGTCGAAGGCGCGCGCACTTAATAAAGTTTAGGTTTGGTATACTGACTGTTATATAAATTAAGGAGTACTATCGTGAAAAAAGAACCCAAGGTCTGCAAAGAGACATTAGCCCTGCGCAAATCAAAGGCTTACAGGAAAGCCTATCTGGACCCGGAATTTCTGACCCGCGACGAACTGCGCCCGGTGCGGCTGCAGCTTGAGCTGCTCAAGCCCGAAATGACGCTTTCCGAGTACGGTGTTAAGGCCACCGTGGTGGTTTTCGGCAGCGCCCGCATCTGGGATAAGAAACAGTCCGCCGGCCGCTTCACCGAGATGGCCGCCCTGCTCAAGAAGGACCCTAAGGACCAGGTTTTAAAGAACAAGCTGGCCTCGGCGAAAAGGCTGGCGGCCTCCGCCAGGTATTACGAGGTGGCCCGCGACTTCGGCCGGCTGATCTCCACGACCGATATAGTGAAAGACCGCAAGCTGGTGGTGGTGACCGGCGGCGGGCCCGGCATAATGGAGGCGGCCAACCGCGGCGCCCATGACGCCGGCGCCAAGAGCATCGGCCTTAACATCACGCTGGACATGGAGCAGGGCCCCAACCCCTATATCTCCCCGGAATTCTGTTTCCGCTTCCACTATTTCGCCATACGCAAGATGCACTTTGTCATGCGGGCGCGGGCGCTGGTGGTTTTCCCCGGCGGCTTCGGCACCATGGACGAGATGTTCGAGGTGCTGACGCTTGTGCAGACCGGCAAAAAGCGCAGCCTGCCCATAATACTGGTGGGCGAGGACTACTGGACCGACGTGATGAACTTCCCCAATATGGCCAAGTGGGGGTATATCTCCACCGAAGACCTGAAACTCTTCCGGTATGCCGAAACGGGCGAGGAGATAGTCGATCACATCCAGGCTTTTTATAAGAATATCCCGCTTCATCGGGAACAGATAAAATGACCTATAAAGGGCTTGTCCCGCACTTTGGCCTTCCTGGAAAAAGTGCGGGGCGTGCCCCGGACTTTTTCCCGTGCCCGGGCCAAAGTACGGGGCGTGCTGCCGCGGCGGTCCTGTCCGGCTTCGCCGCCGCGCTGGCCGTTGCGGCAGCCGCCCTTATAGCTTTTTACCCTCCGCCTTCCACCTTCGCCGCTCTTTACCCGCCGCAAAATAACCACGTGCGCACTGGCCGCTTTGCCGGCATCGCCTGCAACGGGGTGCAGTGCAGGCTTTGCCCCTATAACTGTTTCCTTCCGGAGGGGGCGCGCGGCCGCTGCAAGGTCCGCATCAACTACGGCGGCAGGATCAAAACGCTGGTATATTCGCAGGCCGCCGCCGTTCACGTCGACCCCATAGAAAAAAAACCGGTTTACCACATGTACCCCGGCAGCCTGATCTATTCGCTGGCTACCCCGGGCTGCAACCTTTCCTGCAAAGGCTGCCAGAACTGGGAGATCTCGCAGCTGTATCCCGAGCAGGCGCCCCGCCGCGTTTCAGTGCCTTCAGCCCTGGAGGTCAGGTTCCTGCCGGACGGCCGCGCCTATGGTGAAATACGCTCGACCGAAACCGACAGTCTGACGCCGGAAGATATCGTAAAATACGCCCTCGCCACCCGCTCAAAAGCCGTGGCTTACACTTACGCCGAACCCGTGGTCTTTTACGAATATATGTACGACACCGCGCTCCTGGCCAGGAAGGCCGGCCTTAAAAACGTGATGGTGAGCGCCGGCTACATAAACCCTGAGCCGCTGGCGGAACTCCTGCCGCTGATGGACGTGGTCAAGATAGACCTGAAAGGGTACAATGAAAAATTTTACAGGGCTTACGCCGGGGGCAGCCTTGAGCCGGTGAAGCGCACGCTGCTGGAGCTTAAAAAAAAAAGAGTTTTGTCTGAGGTCGTTAACCTCGTGATCCCTGGCCTTAACGATTCTGAAGCCGACCTGGCGGCGCTGTCCGCCTGGGTAAAGGAAAACCTGGGCGCCGATACCCCGCTTTTCTTTTCGCGCTTTACGCCTAATTACCTCGTAAGCGAGCTCCCGCCCACGCCGGTGGCGACGCTTGAAAAAGCCAGGGCCATAGCCCTCAAGCGCGGGCTTAAATTCGTCTACGCAGGGAACGCGCCCGGCCACCCCGGGGAAAACACCTACTGTCCCAAATGCGGCAAAGTGCTGATCCGCCGCTACGGCTTCGCCGTGCTGGAGGACCGCCTGACCCCGACCGGCGGTCGCTGCCCGTGGGACGGGACTAAGATACCGGGAATCTGGTGAAGAAATGATAAAGGGCGGGCATGACTTGGAAATACATAACAATTCAGTAAAATGATGATATAATTTAGCCATGATTACCGAGAGCGAAAAAAAAATAATCAGTGAAATATCAGAGAGATATGCCGTCAAACTGGTATTGCTTTTCGGCTCCAGCCTTATCGCCGGCAAGGAAAGCCGGGATATCGATTTAGCTGTGGAAGGGATAGCTCCCGCGGACTTTTTTAAATACTACGGCGACCTTATGCTCGGACTCTCAAAGCCCGTGGATGTAGTGGACCTCTCCGGTACTTCGAAGTTTATTACAATGATCAGACAGGAGGGAATACCGCTCTATGGCTGATTACAGACTGCGCATTGACGCCGAGTATGAAGCCATAGACAAGACTCTATCTTCTTTGCCTTCTCTGCCCCTGAACACCCTTTCCCAATTAGAACTTGCCGGAGTGGCTGCGTTATTGCATAACTTTTACAACGGCATAGAAAATATCCTAAAACAGGTCTTTCAAGCTAGAGGCCTTAAAATTACAGAAGGGCCGTCCTGGCATCGTGACCTATTGCTAAAAGCGATAGGCGATAAAATCATCTCAGAACCTGTAGGCGGTGAGCTCAGGCGCTTTCTCGCTTTTCGTCATTTCTTCAGCCACGCTTATTCCCTGGATCTATTGCCTGAAAAGATCGAGCCACTGGCGGCGAATGCCTCTGGCATATTCACTAAACTAAGAAAAGAAATAGATAAGCTGACTTTTTAACAACTCACCTGCATTTTTGCCAAATATTCGGTAAACCTGTTATTCGCGTTGTCTAAACAGGAACAGCGCCCTGGTTTATTAGGGGGGGGATTTATGAGGCATTTGTTATTCATCGGCGGAGTGGCCGCTCTTTGCGTTGTCGCGGGGCTGGGATTTTGGGCTGCGAACAAATCCAAAGCCGCGCTGGAACCCGGCGTACTGACTGCACAGGTAAATACCCTTGCCGCCGGCTGGGAAGCCAAAAATGTGCCGGCAGCCGGCCGGGTGGTTAACATTATAATCAGCGACGCGGATACCGCCGCCCTGGCCGACAAGCTTTCTGAAAGCGACAGTAGCGGAGCAGCCGGCCTGCCGACGGTTTTAGACGGCGAAACTCTTGCTTATGCGGATAAACCGCCCGTTTGGAAAAGAATACTCGTTTGGTTCAAAAGGACTTTCCTGCGCAAGACCATGTCCGCCGGAGAGGACAGCCTGCTGGTTAAATCTCTCGGAAACCTCCCGAACACCCTTGCCTGGACGCATAAGGGTTTCGAAACCGCCAGTGAAGAAGAGATGGCGCGGGAGCTGATGAAGGCTATCATTAAAGCCAATGACGCCGGCGCTGAAGTGAATATTATCACGCGGGGCCCGGCCGCCGCGCCCGCCCTGAAAGCCATTAAGCGGCTGGAGGGGGCGGCCCTGAAAGGGAAAAGCATCACGGTCAATAAATTGCTGGCTTTGGACATGAACAAAACAACGCTGCAGAAAATCGACCCCGTGTATTTCGATAAATTTAAGCGGCCCGGCAACCTGAATGAATGGGTTAATGTCTGGAGCCCTCCCTCGCCGCCGAGCCGCACTACCATAGAGCTGTTCAGCCAGAACCGTAACGGGGTGAGGTTTTACGCGGATGAGATCTTTCCGGAAATGGGCTTGCCGATAATAAATCCTCCGGAGCCGCGGGCGACGGTTGCGGATCCGGTCGTGCTGAAATTCACGCAGGCGCTGATAAATCATCCTGCCGGGATCGAGAAAGCCCTGGACTACCTGGCGCAGGCGGCCAAGGCCAAAGCGGAACAGAAAAAAATAGCCGTCACGGCAAGGGACCTTTTAGGCCGCGCCTATAAGCGGGAGATAACAGCCAGCACCGCGCCTAAGCCGGCCCTGCAGCCGCTGGATTCCCTGTCCGCGCTGAACGCCGGGTGGCTGAAAGAAGAAGTAAAGAAGGACGAAAAGCCGGCGGCAAATGAAACAAGGATGGAAAACCAGACAGGGTCCGCGGATAACCAGGCCGGGAACGCCTCCAATTGCAATAAAGGGTATTGCAACTGGTACGACGCCAAGGCTTCCTGCGGCGGGCGGCTGCCTACCGTGGCCCAGCTTCAAAGTTGGTATCAGGCCGAATGTACAGGCGGGAGACAAGGCAATACATGTAATAAGGAGTATTGGTCCTCTGAAAAGTCCGGTTCCGGTTCCGCGCGGCTCGTTTTCTTCTCCAGCGGCAAAGTGTCCAGCCGCGGCAGGGGTAGCAACTACGGCGCCGTCCGTTGCGCGCGCTAGTGCCCGTGATAGATTATATCCGTCCGATCTCAGGTTTATGCCAAATATTTACAAGCGGGTCTTTATCGGTTTGCTGCTCACATTTTCACCACTAGGCGGTTTTGCGCAATCGGCTGATGATTATGTTATTCGCGGGAATAAGGCCCTGGCAAAACAGGATCACAACAATGCCATAGCCGGCTACGGCAAAGCCATTAAACTGAACCCGGGGCTGGCCGCTAAATTAACACCGTATCTCGCCCGCGCATATGGCAAACGCGGGGCCGCGGCCTATCTGAATGGCGAATATGATAAGGCCATCGCTGATTTCAACAAATCACTAAAGCTTCTTCCTGATAATCCGGATATCAGCAAAGCCCGCGCCTTTGCGGAAAAGGCACGTGGGAATTTGCTGCAAAAAAGTCCGGTATCGGCCGCCGCCCCCAAAGCCGCTGCCGTTTTAACTACACCCGCTGCCTGGCAAACAGCGCCGCCCGCAACATCAACTCCCGAAAAAATTAAATCCGCTAACGCGCAAGAGGATGTGGGATTCAGTATGCGCCCGGTCTTTGTCTGGGCCGGAATATCCTTAGTTCTGATATTTTTAATGCTGCTGTTCTGGCGCAAACAACTGCTGGCGGGAATGCGGCGCAGTGGTTTTAGCGGCTCCGGCACCGATCTTAACAATCTCTCCGCCGCCGCCGTCAGGCCGGCCGCGATTTTCATGCCGGACCCTGAAAATATCCAGTCACTGATGCGGGGGGAGAAATATGAAGAGGCAAGGGAAATTCTCGCCCGAAAAAAACACTTGGATCTGACCGATTACGACCTTTTCCTTGAGATCTACATCAAACTTGGCGATTTTATGCGCGCCAAATTGACCGCTAATCAAATTGCCGGAGAAATACAAAATCAGCCTGGCAGCTGCGAATACTCGCTTTATCTTTCGCTTGCCGATAACTGCCGTGAAAAAGGCGAAGCCGGACTGGCGAGCCAGTTAAGGCAGATAGCCGTCGACAGGATGCTGAAAGCCGGTTCCGTAAGCGATGCCCCGCAAACAATTTATGAGCTCGCGGCGGCCATGGAAAAAGAAGGCGAAACCGCGCTGGCACTTAAAATATACCGCCAGTTCGCGGACGCAGGCAAGGATTATCTCGACGCTACGGAACGGTATAAAATACTGAATACAAAGCCCGCCGCGAAAGACGGGCCTCAGCCGCGCTTCACCCCGGGTCCGTCGCCCATTAAAACCGGAGTTCAAATCGGCGGGCAGGTGCTTGATAACAGGTATGAGCTTAAAAGTACCCTCGGCGAGGGCGGCATGGGCGTGGTCTATGAAGCCTGGGACCGGAAGGCCGGCCAGACGGTGGCCGTGAAGCGCATGCACTCCTACCTTAAGGAATACCCCGAGGAATACGGACGTTTCAGAAAAGAGGCTGAAATAGTGGGCCGGCTGAAGCACCCCAATATAGTTTGCATCCATGAGCTGCTTGAGCAGGCGGGGGAGATCTACCTGGTCTTTGACTACGTGGCCGGGAAGACATTAAACGACGTTCTTAAAGAAAGGAAAGGGATACCGCTCCAGGAATGTAAAGACATCTTCAACGGCGTATGCGACGCGGTATCTTACGCGCATAAAAACAACGTGATCCACCGGGATCTGAAACCCGCAAACATCATGCTGGCCGGCCCGACCCGGGCGCTGGTGATGGATTTCGGCCTGGCCAGCGAATTGCGCGAAGGGCTGACGCGCGTTACCCACCAGACCATGTCCGGTACGCCGGCTTTCATGGCGCCGGAGCAGCACGCGGGGATAGTAAAGCGCGAATGCGATATTTATGCCATGGGCGTATGTTTGTATGAGATGTTAACAGGTGTGCTCCCGTTCGAGGGTTTAGACGTCCTGAAGCAGAAGAAATCAAAAGATTACCGTGAAGCCAGCACCCTTGTCACCTGGCTCCCGCCCGGCGTGGATGAGGTAATAAGCCGGGCCCTGGAGCCGGAGCCGACAATGCGGTTTGCCGACGCTATGGATTTCTGGTCCGCGCTGAAGGATCTGTAGGTTTGCCAGGAGATGAAATATGAAACGGATATTTTTGGTTATAGTTCTACTATGCGCCGCCGCCGGGGGAGCGGGGGCGCGGGAGGCCGTTGTCGCCGGGCAGTTTTACCCGGCGGATAAAACGGAACTAGCCGCTTTTGTGGACGCGGCGCTGGCCGCAGATATTAAAAAGCCCGCGGGCGAAATAGTGGCGGTTATCGCGCCGCACGCCGGCTACGAGTTCTCCGGGAAAATGGCCGGCATGGCCTATAAACATATTGCCGACAGCTACGACACCGTGGTGATCCTCGCCACCGGCCACACTGAAGGCGTAAAAGGCGCGGCGCTGCTGGCCGCCGACTTTTATCAGACCCCGCTGGGCAAAGTCCTGCCCGATAAGGAGCTGGCAGCGGCCCTTATCAAGGCCAGCCCGCTTTTCGAGGACAGGCCTTCCGCCCACGAGAGGGAGCACGCCGTGGAGGTGCAGCTTCCGTTCCTGCAGCGCAAGCTTAAAAAACCTTTCAAGCTGCTGGCTGCCGTCCTTAACACCAGCGATCTCAAGTCGCTTAAAACCATAGGCGCCGTGCTGGCCGCCTCCCTGAAGGGGAAGAAAGCCCTGCTCGTTATTTCCACCGACTTTTCGCATTACCCCGGCAAGGCCGACGCGGCCGCTGCCGACGGTGCGATGCGCCTGGCTATTGAAAGCATGGACCCGGAGCTGGTCCGGGCCGCTTCGCTTTTCCTGCTCAATAAAAAAATACCCGGCCTGGACACCTGCGCCTGCGGCGAGGCTGCCGTCGAGGCGGGCCTGGAGGCCGCGCGCCTGCTGGGGGCCAGGTCTTTCCATACGCTGAAGCTTTCGGACTCCTACGCCGAGAACCCGCGCGCCGGTCCCGACAGGGTGGTCGGCTATCTCTCCGGCGTTTTTCTGAAATCGGGGAAGCCTTTGGACCTCCAACTCTCAAAAGAGCAGAAAGCCGTCCTTCTTAAGGAGGCCCGCCTCACCCTGGAAAACCATTTCCTCGGAAAAGAGCCGCCGGCCGGCCTGGAAGCCGACCCCCGCCTGAACCTGCCTGGCGCTGTTTTCGTAACCCTTACAACAAAGGGGCAATTGAGGGGCTGCGTGGGAACTGTTATGCCGTCCATGACGCTGATGGACGCGGTGCGCTACGGAGCTTTCAGCGCGGCTTTCCGCGACGGCAGGTTCCAGCCCGTGAAGAAGGAAGAGCTGGCCGGAATTAAAATAGAGGTCTCGGTGCTGTCGCCGCTGAAGCCGCTGCCGGCGGCGGACATCAAGCCGCATCTGCACGGCGTGTACCTGTTAAAGGACGGCAAATCCGGCCTTTTCCTCCCGCAGGTCTGGGAGCAGATACCGGCTAAAGAAAATTTTATGGGGGAATTGTGCGAACAGAAAGCGGGCCTGCCCCGCGACTGCTGGAAGGATCCCAAAACGCAGCTTTACTCTTTCACCGTGGATTCTTTTGAAGAGGGGAAGAACGAAACCCATGTTCCGCCGGCGAGCGCCGCTAGGGCGGCGGCGGCGGCGCAGTAAAGCGCGCCGCTTATCCCCGCTATAGGGGCGGCAAAAGCCGCCGCGGCCAGGCCGCCGGCGGCTCCGCCGATCAGATCCCAGGCGTAAACGTCGCTTCCTGTTTTGCCGGCCGCCGCGGCGAAAAAAGCCCCCGATAAAAATCCGCCGGCGAGAATTAGAACCCGCGCGGCACCCGCCGCCTGGGCCAGTTCGGGGCGCAGCGCGCAGGCCAGCGCCAGGGCCGCGGCGGCCAGCTCGAATAAAAGTATGAGTTTAGCCGGGCTGTTCCTCGCAGCCCAGGCCCCGCCCGCCGCCCCGGCCATGAACAGGGCGAACATTGCGCCCAGCTCGGGGCTCAGCCTGCCGGTTTTCGCCTGGAAAGCCAGCAGCACGGCGGTTTCAAAAGCCAGGCCCCAGAACCCCATTAAGAAAGCCTCGCCGGTGCGCTCCTCCGGCGTGAACCTGACAGCGCCCTTCAGCCGGTAGGCGGCAAGCAGCCCCGCCGCGGCCAGCGCGGCCAGCCCCAGCAGGGACGCCGGGGACATCACCATGGAAAGCCAGGCGCGCCAGAACCTGAAGTAGGCCAGCGGGTTCAGATCGGTGTTAAGCGGCGGGCGCTTGACCTTGGCGATCTCGCCGGCCGCCCAGGCGCGCCGGTAGGGGTCCAACAGAAAAGGGAAGGCGGATGGCACTACGGTTTTTGTCTTTATGCCGCGCCGCGCGTAGGCGGCGGCCAGGGCGGCGGGGTCAAGGTCCAGCGGTTTTGCCGAGGCCAGCACGGTAAGCCGGGCGCCCGGTATTATTTCAAGGGCGGGGAATACGGCGCGCGCCGAGGCCAGCACGCAGGCCGCTGCGTATGCCGTAGCGGGCGGGACATAGTTCTCGGCGAAAGGCAGTTGGAAGACCAGGACGCCGCCCGGCTTCAGCATGGCCGCCGCGGTCCTGAAATACTCAAGGGTGAAAAATCTGTTCTGCGCGGCGTTATCCGGCGAGATCCCGGCCTGGAAAACAGCGCCGTAATAGCCTTCCCTGTTCTTGAGCGCGCGCGGGTCGGCGCGCAGCAGCGTGAAACTTTTTTCAGCCGCGCGGGTTTTTTCAGCCAGGGCCCGGGCCTTGAACTGATCCGGTTCCGCTATTTCTACCGCCTCCGTCTTATACTTTAAAACTTCGGGCAGCACGAAGAAAGCCAGGCCGCCGTGCAGCAGCACCTTCCCCGGCTTTTTCAGGGCCAGGAGCGCTATGTGGGCTAGTTCCTCGGGGGCCGTCGTCTCCGGCGCGTAGAGCAGCCGCCCGTCCTCGTAAAAAGAAAGCTCGGGCAGCCCGGTCAGAGCCAGACGCGAACCCTCCGTCTGGATCACAAGGCCCGGCTTCGGGGCGGGGGGCTTCAGCGTCCAGCTCCGGGGCGCCGCATAAATAACCGCTCCCAGCGCCAGGGCGGCGGCCAGCGCTGCGGCCAGCCTGCGGGCTGAAAAAGGCCTGAAGGCGTAAGCCGCGCAGAAGACCAGGGCCGGCGCGGCCAGCGCCGCGGCCGCCTCCAGGCCGGGAAAATTGCGGTAATAAAATAAAGTGAAAAGCCCGGCGGCGGCTGCCCCGGCGGCCTCGGCGGCGTAAAAAAACGCCGGGGCGCCGCGCAGGGCCGCCCCGGCGGCGTAGCCGTTGGCAAGCCCCGCCGGGAGGCAAAGCAGGGCGGAGCCGGCAAGCATGGTGAAAAGCCCGGGCTGGGACAAGCCGGGCAGCAGGGCGGGGGCCAGCCTGGCCAGGAGCAGGTTCAGCGGCGCGGCGGCGGCGAGAATAATACAGCCCCGGCTGAAAGCGCCGGCGTTAGCCGCGCGGGCGCCCAGCCGCACCCCCGCTGCGGTCCATAAAAGCCAGCAGGCCAGCGCCGCGGCCAGGGAAAGCTCGTGCGCGGTAAAGACCTGGGCTATTTCCCGCAGCAGCAGGGCCTGGGCCAGCAGGGAATAAAATCCGAATAAAAGGAACATGGGCATATGATTATGCGACGCCGGGATATCCACTGAAAGGTCTCATTAAATTATTCACATTGATGGACAGGATAGACAGGATAAAAATATGATCCCGCATCCTGTACATCCTGGTTATCCATGTTAAATCTTTGATACGGCGGATTCGTTCATAAGTTTGATATTATTGTACTAAATGGAGATAACAGCTTCGCCAAGACAAAGGGCCGCGACCGCCGGCGTGTTTGCCGCCCTGGTTTTTATACCAGTCCTGTTTTTTTCTTCCATGATTGCCGGCCGCGAAATAAGCCGCCTCTACGCGCTGGCCTGGGCGCTTTTCACCGCCGGGGCCGCCTACGCCATAAACTACTCGGGCAGGGTCTCGTTTTACCGCAGGATATTTTTCTCCGTCTCGGCGCTGGCCTTCCTGGTCCACTTCAAGTTCAGCCTTTTCAGCAAGGTCTTCACGGCCTCCTGTTTTACCGACACGCCCTTCTGCCACATAGCCATGGCGCCGTATTTCCTAAACTACCTTTACCAGCAGTACCTGGCCCTTATGAGCGGCGGCTGGAAGCTCTGGGGCCCGCTTACGCTGGGCGCGGCCTGGTTGTTCCTGACCATCGCGTTAGGCCGCGGCTGGTGCTCCTGGGTCTGCTTCTACGGCGGCATCGATGACGGGCTCAGCTCCCTGGCCCGCCGCCAGCTTATACAAATAGACCGCTGGGCGCTTAAGGTCCGGGACCTGCCCGCCGCGCTGCTGATCTTTATCATGCTGGTTTCGCTGGCCTATATGCTGCCCGTGTACTGCCTTTGGCTCTGCCCTTTCAAGATCACCGGCTCTTTTCTTGACCAGGAGGGTTACCTGAAGGGCCTGCAGTACGGCCTCATGTTCTTTGCCATGGCCGCGGTGGTCATAGGCCCGCTGCTTACAAAAAAAAGGATCTTCTGCTCTTTCCTGTGCCCTTTCGCCGCCTGGCAGGCCTTCTGGGGCCGGCTCAATCCTTTCAGAATTTCCGCAGAAGAGGCTAAATGTATCGGCTGCCTCAACTGCGTTGCTGCCTGCCCCATGTCGGCCAAAAGCTGCGCGCCGGGCGGCAAGCCTGAAATACTGGCCTACTGCAACCTCTGCGGCCAATGCCTGGAGGCCTGTCCCGTGCGCGGCATCAGATATACGGTTCTCGGGCTCGAGCTGCCCGCCGCCGAAGGCGTTTTAGGGCGGCTTGTTACAGTCGAATGTTTTTTTGTATTCTCAGCTCTTACGCTCGGGTCCGTGTTCGCTTCGCTGTGGGCCCCGGCCGCGCTGCGCGATGTCGTAAAAATTATGTCACATTAAACCACAAAGGACACAAAGTATGGAGAGAATCAAGGAAAGATAATATCAACTTTGTGATCTTTGTGGTTAGATTTGTTGTTCCCTGTTCAAGGAGGAGATATGCACGACGGAAAATGGCTCGCCCCGCGCTATACGAATAAGGAGATCTTCGAGAAAGATTACTCCAAGCTGGACCTGTCCGGCCTGGACGTGAAATGCCCGGGCTGCAAGGACCCGGTGGCACTTAACCGCAAGAATAATTCCGGCAGGAGCGCCGGCTGGTGCAAGCGCTGCAACCGCGCGGTGGACGTTTAAAGCGTGCCCGCACTATTTTCTGAAGGTTTCCTGCTCGGCCTTTCCATCGGCTTCTACTGCCTGTCCTCCTGCCTGCCGCTGCTGGCTCCTTATATGCTGGCGGAGGGGAAAGCGGTCTGGAAATTCAACTCCTATATTTTTATGCTGTTCCTGGGGGGGCGCTTTGCCGCCTATATGCTCTTTGCCCTGCTGGCCTCTCTTGCGGGCAAGGCCGGGCAATACGCCATGCCGCCCTGGCTGCTGCCGGCCTCGATGGCGGCAACCGGCCTGCTGATGGTCTACCTGGCCGCCGCCAGGGTTTCAGGCGGGGCCGGCCCCTGCCTGCTGAAGAAGGACCTGAACCCGTTTTTCAAGCGCCTGCCGTTCGCACTGGGCTTTGTAACCGGCGTAAATATCTGCCCGCCTTTCGCCGCCGCCTTCATCAGGCTTATGGAAATGGCTGATATTTTAAAGGGCTTTGCCTATTTCTGCGGTTTTTTCAGCGCCACCTCGCTGTTTATCTCCCCTGTGCTTCTCGGCACACCCTGGCTGGGCCGCCGCGCCAATGAAATAGGCCGGCTGACGCTGCTGATAGCCGGCCTGTGGTATACGGCACTGGGCCTTAAAGGCCTGTTCTGATAATCAGGTGTATTGACATTCGTCATAGGCCTTATGGCCCAGATGAGTGTGGGCCTTTTGGCCTTGTTGCTTTTCGCTTTAGGCTATATAATCAATATAGATTGATTTTAGTCAATAACTTCAGCGGAGGCTTTCAGCATGAAGAAAATAGTACTCTCCCTCGTTTTGCTCGGCGCCCTTATTCTTTCCGTCAAGGCCGGGGAAAACTTCTCTTACAGCCAGCTCCTCAAAGAGATAACCACTGTGGAGCCGATCCAGGCTCCCGATCCCGCTTTGGAAAGATCAGTAATGCCTACCCCTGCCGACGGCCGCTACTGGGTTACCGTGAAGGCAGCCGATAAATACGCCCGCACCCGCCTGCTTGAAGCCGGCCTGGATATCGTCGAAATAAATAAAGACAGCGTTTCGGGTTTTGCCGGCCCCTACACGATGGGCCTGCTGTCCTCGAAGGCTTTTGTAGTGCAGAGCCGGATGACCATCCCGGAATATGCGGCCCGCATGGGGAAGGACTTTCCCGCAGCCGACGCCGCCTACCACAACTTTAAGGAAACTGTCGACCTGCTTAAGCAGATGGCTGCGGCGAATCCGGATATAGCTTCGCTCTTCTCCATCGGCAAGACCGTAGAGGGGCGCGACATCTGGTGCCTGCGCATTAATTCCAGCGCGAAGGGCGAGGCGGTCAGCTCCAAGCCCGGCGCGCTCTATATAGGCAACCACCACGCCCGCGAGCACCTTTCTAACGAGGTTCCGCTGCTGCTCGCCGCCTGGCTGTTTGACCACAAGAACGACGCCGACATAAAGAAATATATAAGCACCCTCGACATCTACATAATCCCGATGCTCAACCCCGACGGCGCGGAGAACGACATAAAGACCGGCAGCTACCGGTACTACCGCAAGAACATGAGCATGAACTCCGACAAGAGCCGGGGCGTGGACCTCAACCGGAATTACGATTCCTGGTGGTGCCAGGCCGGCGCCTCCACCTACCCCGGCTCCGATACTTACTGCGGCCCCAAAGCCTTTTCCGAGCCCGAGAGCCAGGCCGTAAAGAGATTTACAGAAGCCCGTAAGAACCTTAAGACCCACATCAGCTACCACTCCTACGCCAGCGAGATACTTTACCCCTGGGGCGGCAGCGACGACGATATCCCGAACGCCAAAGACAGGCAGGCTTTTATCAACATCGGCGCGGCGATGGGCAAGCTGACCGGCTACCGGTCCTATAAATCCAGCGAGATGTACATCGCCACCGGAGACAGCTGCGACTGGGCCTACGCGGCCGCCGGCATCTTCGCCTTCACCTTCGAGCTGGAGGGCAACGGCTTTTACCCCGGTGCCGCTATCCTTACCAACGCCGTCAGCAAGAATATCAAGGCCGCGGTTTACCTGCTGAGCGTCACGGACAACCCTTATAAGGTGATTTAACAGCCGGTAACTAGAAATAAACCCGGAAATTTCCGGGTTTTTTTCTGCCTAAAATCTGTATGATCCGGCGGTGAAGATTTTTAAGATAGTTTTAAGGGATTTAATAATGTTACATTCAGTTCACGAATATTTTATATATCTTATTAAGTCTGAATCTTGACAGACAGAAACAATAATGTCAGTATTATTTTGAATTAATGTGCGCAAACCGGTGTTTTCTATAGCCGATTAGGGGGACAGTTGACTAAGAAACTCGTTACATCAATATTCCGTAAAAATATTAAACGTGCTGCCGTGTTACTGCTTTCGGGCTGTGCCGCGCTGCCATTTTCAGCCGCCGCCCAGATGGCACAGCCGGTGAAAGTTGTGGACACGTCCAAGCCTGCCCTGAAGATCAATATGGCTGTGGCTGATTTCGCCGGCCTGAATGTCTCGCAGGAAGATGCTGCCATAGTGACAGTTTTCTTAAGGAGCGAGCTTGTAAATCTTGGCTCCTACAATATAATGGATCGCGGCAATATGGAGGCCATCCTTGCCGGGCAAAAATTTCAGTCTGGCGGCTGTACGGAGCAGGAATGCGCTGTGCAAATGGGCAAGCTGCTCAGTGTGCAGCGAATTGCGGTGGGCACGCTTTCCAAGCGGCAGGATGTTTATTACGTGACCGTAAGTCTAGTTGACGTGGAGACCGGTAAAATTTTCGCATCCTATACCCAGGAGGCTGCTTCCGCCGGAGAATTAAAGAAGGCCTGCGCAATACTTTCATTGAAAATTTACGCCGGGAGCGAGCTGGCTCTTAAAATAGATACACCCGTGGTCCGCGAGGCGCCAAAAGCGCAGGCAGCGGTACTAAGCGCTCCGGCAGCTCCGGCAGCGCCGGCCGAAAAGTTTTGGGAGCTGGATACCCGCAGCTCGCTGCGCTGGACCGGGGTTACCGGCCGGGGAAAAGCCACAAGTTTCTATAATAACGGAACTTTCCTTACTTCCGAGCCCGCCCTGCTGCTGCGCAGGCCTTTTGCTTCAGGCTGGACCGCCACCGCCGAATTCCGGCCGCGGGTTACCGGCGACGACCTTGTTGACATTAAAGGGCTTTCAGTAGAAGCCCTTAGTCTGGAGGTTAAAAACTCCAGTAATATCTTTAGCTTCGGAGATTATTTTGCCTCCCTGTCGCAATATTCCATGAGCCAGCTTCTGAAGGGAGCGGGTTACCAGCGCAATTTCCGCGACGAGGAAAACTATTTCCGCGCGGCCCTCGGGTCTTTCGACAGCCAATGGGAGTACCTGCACTCCGAGGATTCCAACGAGAACATGAACCGGCTGGGCGGGGGCCTGCGCCGCCAGTTTTCTGATAGTAAATCCCGCGTGGGGGTCAACTGGGCTTTTGTCAACGACGACAGCGGAGACAAAGCGCGCGTGACCACCAGGGAGGACGCCTACTACCAGAACGTGGGCGCGGTAGACTGGGAGTACCGCTTCGGCCTGTTCACCCTGGACGCGGAGCACGCCGCGGCGGTCACAACGCGTGCTCCGCTGGATTCGGAGAGCAAAAGCAATGGCGGACACGCCAACCGCGCGCGGCTGCAGGGCTCGGTGCTGGGGGCGCGCCTGACCGCCTCTTTCGAGAACGTCTCGCCCGACTTCCTGCCGCTGGCCGGCAGCGCTTCGCAGGACCGCAGGCGCTACCTTTTCCAGCTCAATCGCCGGCTTAGCCCGGTCTGGCAGGCTTTCGCAAAGTTTTCGCTTAACCACGACGCCCTCGGCGGCTCGAAGGCTCTCACCCGCACTACGAACACCACCTACGATTTCGGCGCCACCCGCACCCGGCTCTTCAAACGCAAGCAGTCCGAGGCCGGGCTGTCCTGGCGGCGCACGCAGACCGGCACGCACAGCGGGGCCAGGGAAAGAACCGTGGACCGCCTGCAGCTGACGCTATCCGATCAGCTTAGCAAAGCCATGCGCGCGCGCCTGCTGGTTGAGCCTACCATCGACAAAGACCAGGTGCGCGGCACCGAGATAGCTAACTATCTCTATGAGCTGCGGCTTTCCGACAGGCGGCGCCTTCCTAAAAGCTGGACGCTTAATTCCACACTTTCCGGTCGGCGGCGGGAAACCGAGAACCTGCTTACCATGGGCTATGACCTGCAGAACGGGGCGGCGCTCCGCGCGGAATTCTCAAAGCCGGGCGGCCTGCAGACGGGTCTGGACTTCGACTATACGGAAATGAATGTTTACTCCGGAGTGGATTCCAGAACGCTCCGCTCCCGCGTCTTCTTAGGCTTCAAACCGAAATGGCCGGCCAACAGCACAGTGGACCTGGACTACAGCCTGGTGCGCTACGGTTTTGCCGACGCGGCCAAGGAATATGTGGAACAGCTTATAAAGATGAATTTCAACTGGAGGCTGTAATATGCGCAATACCCTCGCACTTTTTTTGACAGCGGTTCTTTTGCCCGGGTGCCTTGAGGCAGCCTGGTACGATTTCGCCCGCAACGAAAACGCCCCGGAAATAGCCGAGCTGCAGGTAGCCGGCCGGCAGATGGAAGATATTGTGGAAGTGCTGAGCCTCTTCCCCGACGAGCTTAAGGGCGGGAAAATAGTGGTGCGCGGCAAAGCCGAGACTACCCGCGGCAACATAGGCGCGGTGCTTGTAAGCGTGGACGCCGGAGCTAATTTTGAAAAAGCCAAGGTAGAGCGCTCGGGCGCTTTCTTCTTCGACTTCACCCCCGTGCTTGAGCGCGAATACGAGCTGCAGGTTAAGGTGCTGGATACCAGCGGCCGCGGCTCCGACCCCAAAGCCGGCGCTTTCAAAATAGCCATCCGCGCCGACAAAAGCCGTGCTGAAGCGCTGGCGCTCTTTGACAGGCTGTTGGAAGTGTACAAGGCCAAAGACAGGGAAGCTTTCATGGCCAGCGTGGCTGAGACTTTCGAGGGCAGCCGCGCGGCTCTGGAAGAGGGCCTGGAAAAAGATTTTTCAAGCCTCTCAAGCATCGACATCCAGCCCTCCATCCTGCGTGTTGGCAAGGCCGGCGGCGTTATGGAGGTGCAGTTCTCTTTCACCCGCCGCGTACAGTCCAGAACTTCCGGCAAAATCCTTACTGATCGCTCGGTAACCAGCATGTCCTTCATCCGCGAGGGTGAGGAATTCAAGCTTTACTCAATGTCTGCCCCGCTGATCTTCGGTATAGCGGCCTCCGGGAATGTCGCTACTTCGGTGGAGATGCGCTCTGGCGGGGACTCCGTGCTGACCGTTACCGAACAGGGCGACGCGGTTAAGGTGGAGCAGCAGCAGTCGGTGGTCACCACCGAGAACCAGGTGGTGTCGAATATAGTCGCCGGCACGCTTAACGTGACCTGCAGCGGCCCGATGGGCAGCTTGCTGTGCCCCTCCGTAAGCCTGGACTCAAGGACTAATGTCCGCGACTTAACCTTTGTGCAGCAGCGCCACGCCGAGAACATGCTGGAAGGCGAGGTGAGCGTGGCGGCTTACGTCGATGTCTCCAACCCTTCCGGTGGGTCTACCTTAATTCCCCAGACAGGCCCGTGTATGTGGGTTGTAGAGCCCAATAGCGGGATACTGGACACAGGTAAAACTGTGCTTACCGATATCAAGACGGTTTCCTCGGATGTGATGGACTATTCCCAGGCCATACCGGGCAATAACGAGGTTGTAAATATTATCTTGAACCGCGTTTATGCGGTAAAGACACCGACGCTTTACGCTTTACTTAAGGCGACCAGTCTGACCTGCACCTATACCCCGCCGGTTAATCCGCCTGGCGTGCCGGCTCCGGATAGTATCAATATCAACGCCACTTTCCAGTACCGGGTGCAGCTCAGCCAGAACCCGTCGTTCTACTAATTTCTCTGACCGGGCACCCGGCTGTAACCCGGGCGCACCGCGGGGTTGACAGACTAGGATAACCCTATGAAAAAAACGGCCTGCGCATTCCCCATTCTTCTTTTATTGCTTCTTACCGGCGCAGAACGGACGCCGGCGGCAGCGGCCGAAGCGGGGAAACCGCCGGAGGCCACCTCCAAGAATATCAAGACCTCCACGGCCACTATAAAGACCCTGAACTCAACTAAAAAGCCTAAAGCGCCGGTCTCAAAGGCACTTCCTAACCAGCCTTCCGCTGCCGCCGGGGAAGAGGAAATTGCCAGAGGTTCCATCCCGGACATACCTGACCCTGAGGAAAACCCGAAAACCGACCCGGCGCAGCCGGCCAAAACGCAAGCACAGAAAGATGCCGAGGCTGCCAGCGCCAAGAAGTTAGGCAAGGCCAAAGCCGTGGTGGACAACACCCTTAAAGTCGTGGACACCTACAACGCTGTCAACGAAGCAGCCGAAAAAGTTGTAAACGAATCCGACAACAGCGACTCGACCGGCAAACTGATCGGCAAGACTGCGGCTATAGTCGTAGGCGGGATTATCGCTGATGAAGTAAAAGACAAGCTAGGCACGGTGATCAAGGTGGGGACTATCGCTAAAGAAGAGTATGACGCGGCACAGGAATTCAACAAGAACCCCAATATGTCCGCCGGAGATAAAGCCGCCCGTGCCGCCCTGGCCGTAGGCGCAACCACAGGCCGCGTTGCCTACGAAGCCGGAAAGGAAGCTGTTACAACCGTCACTGATCCGCTGTGGAACACGGGCGTCGCCGTGGGCGAAGGCGTGAACGCCGCCAAAGCTATTAAGGACCAATACAAAGCCGAGCAGAACCTGGAAGACTTCAAGAACCGTGAGGCGGGCGCCGGGGGCCTCTCCGGCGAAGAAGCCCTGAAGCGCGCGGAGCGCAGGGACCAGCTAAACGCCGGGAACGACGATGTGAAACTGCTTAAGCTCAGCGGCGACCTGAGCGGCCGCACGGATGCGTATAAGACGGACGCCCTGCCGGCCTCCGACAGCGACCGCCTGGGCCTGGTTAAAGGTATCAGCGGCTCGGCCAAAGAGCAGGCCGACGAGATACAGAAACTCCTGGATAAAGAGAATCTGACCCAGGCCGAATATGCCGAGGTACAAAAGAAACTCGCCGCCCTGGGTAAACAGGTGGCAGAGACAAAGACGGAACTGAATACCGGGGTAGGGAATAAAGGGCTGGGCGCGTCCGAGAAGAGCCTTGCTAACTACAGCCTGGTTGATGTCCGCTCGCAGATACAAAGCCTTGAAAAGAAGGCGGAGAATGACGCCTATAAACAAAGAAAGGCGGCTAGCGACGCCGAGTACGAAGCCGCCGGAAAAAAATGGGAGGAGAAGCAGCAGGCGAAAACCGAGGGTGAGAAAGCCGAAGCTGCCAAAGCTGCCGCCGACGAGGCTATAGCAGAGCGCCAGCGCCTGGAAAAAGAAGCGCGGGACGAGCGTGAAGCAGAGGAAAAGGAGAACCGGCGCAAGGCAACCTTGCCTTTCTGCGACGCCGTTTCCGTCGGCACGGAGTGCAACGAGCGCGACACGCCCGCCAGTGACGATGGACCGGCCCCCGAGCTGAAAGGCGACTGCCCCGAGGGGGAGAGACTGGAAGTCAAATGGAAACTTGTAAACAATGTGAATAAGGCGGTCGGCGCCGAGTGTATTAAAGACCCCAATTATAAACCGGGAGAGCCCGAGCCCGGTCAGCCTGAGCCCGGCAATAACCCCAAGCCGGCGCCGAGCTCGCCTGACGCGCCCGAGGCCTGGGAGGCTGAGTGGCAGAACAACTATAACGCCTACCATGCCGACCTCGACCGCGCTGCCGAGGAGAAAAAGCGCGCGAAAGAGGAGCGCTCGGAACGCTGCAAGAACGCGGACTGCTACGAGCTCCCCGAATTCAAGCTCGATGTCCCTGAAGCCACCGATTCCTCTTATGCCGTGGTCTTCGCGCTCAACCCGCAATACGCCCAGGGCCTGCGCGGCGTTTATTACGGTCTGGATGAGCGCAGGAAGACGATAGCCGCCCAGATGGGGGAGCTGGACTTGGGCAGGGAAGCGGTCTGCGACAAGTTAGCAGGCAGTCCTCCGGTACTGGAGACTACCTATGAATCATTCCTCGGCAGCTCGTTCCAAATTGCCGGCCGCGCTGCCGTTCAACAGCACCTGACCACCCTGCGCCAGCTGAAATCACATTATAACGGCGAGAAGGTTAAAGTTTTCAAACTAATGAAAATAGCCGCGGATCTGCCGAAGAAGATAGAAGCTTACAATGCCAGCGTCCGCAGCAGCGCCGCGCCGCTCAAGATTATCAACGGGAACCTGGACCTGCTTCTGCCCGCGTCCAAAGATTCGCACGCCCGGATACAGGAAATCAGCGCCATAGACTATGGTGGACTGTGTTCTAATTTTGAGCAATTTATGGAGCAGGTGGACAACGGCATTCTCGGGGCCGAGTTCTCGCTTAAACAGGACGCCGCGCTCCAGACGATGGCCGTGAATTCACTGGCGCGTATGAACCAGATAGAAGGAGCTGTGCTCACGGCGCTCAGCGACGCCGAGCTCCTGCTTATGGCGCGGCAACTCGATCTGGACGCGCGGATCGGAGGCGGCGGGTCCCTCATGAAGCAGCGTGAGGCGCTCTATGGGCAGATGCAGGGGGCGAGGGCTGTCTCGCCCGAGACTTTCAAGCAGGCCGCCCGCTCCATCGCCCTGGCGGATAAGCTCCGCGAAAGCATGTCAGAACCTCTGCAAAAAGAGGCTGTCCGGCGGCTTAACTCCAGGCTGGACGCGCTAAGCAAAGACATTCCGGAGCGTCTTGCCCCCGGGCAATTGCAGCTCTTAGCCAAGCGCCACCAGGCCCTGAACGAGTACGATCTGTCCTCCGTGCGCGGCTTTATCAGCGGCGAAGCGGACAATGATATTAAGATGAGGTTCAGGGAGATCGCCGGGCAGATGAATGACGCCGAGCGGACGCGCGTGATGGGGACTGCGAACGCGGCTCAGAGCGGGCCGGGGGCCCCGGGGACGCCGCGTTCCCAACCGCTGGCGATGAGAGATACGGACGGGACTGAGGGACAGGCCGCGGCTCCGCAGCAGCTTCAGATGAGAATCGCGGACAGCGGCGGCGCGCGCAAAGGCGCGCTTGTGGCTATAGATATGCCTGATAGCGCTGTTGAACCCGGTGCATTTACGGATGAAAGCGCCGCCCTAAACGGAACTTACGCAATAAAGAGCAAATTTCCGGCGGCGAAAAAACCCGCCCAGCCCAGTCAACCCGCCGCACCTAAAGCCCCTCCGGCCCGGGAGCCCGGCGGCGACGAACAGGAAGAGGCCGGGAATATTACTGCCAACGCGCAGGACGACCTCCAGGAAGTCAAATCCTCGCTGGCGGCTGTTTCCGACCAGCAGGCGCAGGAGGCGCTTGAACGCGCGCAGGATATAGCCGAAAAGGCCAGTGAGAACCTGACTGCGCTCGGCGGAGACCACAAGGCGCAGATTCAGGCGCTGCAAACCCGGGTCAAAGAGGTCGAAGACCTGGTTAAGCAGCGGCAAAAGGGCCGCGCCGCCGCCACCGGCGCCCCGCAGGCCGCCGCCGGCGACCCGGGCCTGGAAGCTGCCCGCGCTCTTTATCAGAAATTCGCGCAGGCCTACTCCGCCAAAGATCTGGCCGGCGTGCTCGATCTGCTGACTGAAGACTGGGAGTCCTCTGAAGGCATCACCCTGGCGGACATGGAGCGCACTTTAAGCAATTCATTTTCCGTGTTCGACTCTATAAAGATGGAGATCCAAAGCCTGCAGCTCCGCCCGCTGGGCGACGGAACCTACCAGGCCAACTACACCTCCCTGCTTACCGGCAGCATCCGGCAGAACGACATAAAGCGCGAGGAGAAATCTTCCCATGTCGACACCGTAATTCTTACCTCGCAGGGGGCAAAAATCTCAAAAACCTCCGGCAGCACCGCCTGGGTTAAGTAAGCCCGCCGGCTATTCCTTCGGTGTCCGGCGGGATCCTGTTTAAAATAAGTGATGTAAAAGTTGCTATTCTCTATTTCAGCGTAAGGGTATAAGATTTTGTCTTGAACGCCGGGTAATAGGATTCCTTGGTTTTAGCCAGGCCCGGCTTGCCGAGGTCGCTCTCCTTGTTTATAAAGGAATAGTTGGGGGGCAGGTGAAGCGCCAGCTCGTTGTCCAGGAACTGGTAGATGCCCTTGATATTGTCCAAAGCTTTTTCGAAATTCAGCACAAAAACCCCGTCGGAAAGACGCGAGCCGAAGGCGAACCCCGCGATCTCCCCGTCCACCTTCAGCAGCACGCCTTCGAGCTCGAGCAGGACGAAATGATTCAGGCCGTTTATTATGGCTTTGCGCTCGCAGTTGAGCATGTCGAGGTGTTGCCCGGCCTCCGGGTCGCGCGCCCAGCGGTCCAGGAGGGTAAGGCAGGCGGCGTTGTTTTCCGGCGATAAAGTTTCCACCACTACCTTCCTGACCGCCGCGGTCTGCTTGCCGAACTGGGCGATAAGGTTGCGCTTCTTTGCGTATTTGCGGCCGGCGAGCTGCGCCAGGTCGCTGGTATTGTAAAGGTAGTCCATGTAACCGGGCTGCTCGGCGGCGGTGAAAAATTCCTCGAGGCCGGCCTTGTGCTTTTCAAAATAATCCTGCGGCACATAGTAGTAGCGCGTGTGCCGGCTGCGCCGGGCGATCTCTGCCAGCTCGGCGGGCGGGATGTCGCGGAAAGGGTACGGCACCGGCATAAGCAGGCGCCTGGCGGCGGGGGGCTCTATGTCGGTCTCGGCTATCAGCAGCAGGTCACCGTCCAGCTTCCAGCTTACCTCGTAAAGGCAGCGGTTCCAGATTATTATCGAGGCCAGCGAATACTCGCAGAGCGGGTAGCGGTGCTTCCCGAAATATTTCTTAAGGGCCGGGTAGTCTTCCGGCTTAAGGCGGTTAAACATAACTTTCTTTGGAAAGCATGGGCTGCGCTTTTTTCAGGGTTTTAAAGCCGGCTTTGCCGTAGAAATATTCCGAATTATCCTGCGCAATAAGCCCCACCCAGTTCACCCCGTCCTTTTTCAGGCGCTGCATGATCGCTTTCAGGATGGCCCCGCCGGCGCCGGAGCCGCGCTCGGTTTCAAGCACGGCCATGTCCT
>JAUSCK010000133.1 GCA_030651035.1 Elusimicrobiota bacterium | reverse complement strand
GTGATCTCCTCGGAGACCAGCGCGGCCCTGGGCGCGGGCGTGCGCATGTCCACCAACGTCTATATAGTGGGCTTCAGCTCGGCGGCGGCGTATTTCGGCAGCGCCTCCGGCATGACCGGCCTGCCTTCCGTCACCGCCGCCTTGAACATGGGCGGCAACAGCATACTGAACGCGGCGGCGGGCACGTTCACGCAGGGTATAACGGCGTCATCGTATACGGCCACCGGCATCGGCCTGGCGGCGGCGCAGCTGCGGCTTAATCCGGCCGCCAACCTTGTGATCTCCTCGGAGACCAGCGCGGCCCTGGGCGCGGGCGTGCGCGTGTCCACCAATGTCTATATAGTGGGGTTCAGCTCGGCCGCCAGGTACTACGGCGACGGATCGCGCCTGACCGGGATCGCGGCTGCGGGCGGGGTACAGAAAACAGGCGACACAATGACCGGGCAGCTCACGCTGAACGGTTCCACCTTGACGATAAACGACGCTGACGCCAACACGGCCACCAGCGGCCTGGGTTTCAATAACTTCGCCTGCTCCGGCAGCGACAAGCTTACCGCCAACGCCAGCGGGATCATCGTGTGCGCCACCGACATTTCCGGCGGCGGCGGCCTCGATATTGGCGGTGTCCTTAACATCGGCACCGACGCCGGTGGTTTCTCCATAGTTAACGCAGGGGCCATTACCGCTAACGGCCAACTGACTACCTACTCAAGCGCTACCGTGACCGGCGCGCTGGGCATCGGCGCGGTTAGGTTGAGCCTTAACCCGAACGCGGATATTTCCTCAGCCACGGCAAACAACTACGGCGGGGTATTAATTTCTACCAACGTGTTCCTGCCATTCGGCGCCAAATATTACGGTGACGGGTCAAGCCTTTCCAACATCGGAGCTTCGACCCTGGTGCAGAAAACAGGGGACACCATGACCGGGCAGCTGACCATGAACGGCTCCACCCTGACAATAAACGACGCGGACGCCAACACGGTCACCAGCGGCCTGAGGTTCGGAAACTTCGCCTGCACCGGCAGCGACAAGCTTACCGCCAACGCCAGCGGAATCGTTTCATGCGCTGTGGATGTGTCAGGCGGCGGCGGCGCCGATATAAGCGGTGTTCTGACCGTGGGTAACGACGCCGCGAACATCGACATCAAGAATCTCGGCGGTATAACAGCTAACGGCCAATTTACGACCTATTCAAGCGTCACCGTGCAGGGCAACATAAAGAACCTGCCGCTGGCCGGCGCTGGCAACCGCTGCGTCTTCGCGGACGGCTCCGGAATGCTGGGCGTTAAAGGCGATGATTGCGGCACAGGCGTTGGAGGAGGGCCTGAAAGCTGCGTCAACCCTAACAACGCTAATGACATACTGGTAGCCGTCGGTGATTTCTGCGTGGATAAGTACGAGGCCACGGTGTGGTCCGCTATTACGGCCGGGACGAAATACGGAGTCAATGTGGACGACTATCCGTGCAACGATAACGGCCAGGACTGCGCCACCGCAGGGGCGACGAAGATCTTCGCCAGGAGCGTCCCTACCGAGGTTCCTTCAAGCAGTATGACCTGGTTCCAGGCCAATATAGCCTGCGTCAACTCCGGCAAGCACCTGATCACCAATGCCGAGTGGCAGGCCGCCGCGGTCGGGACCCCCGACCCCGGGGGCGGCGCGAACGCTCCTCTTTGCAATACCGGAGGAGTTAACACCAACCTGACCGGTAGCGGCACAGGCTGCCGCTCCATCTACGATATAGAGAACATGGTTGGCTCGCTTTGGGAATGGGTGGCGGAATGGGGCATTTATTCTCCCAGCCAGACGTTCTGGAACGGAAGCTTAAACGACGACCTGGCCGGGGGGCCGAGCGGCGCCCCTATTGCGGGCATGATACGCGGCGGAGCATATGACAGCGTCTCTACGGTGGCGGGCGCATTCGCCTTCAATACAAGCATCCCGCCGTACGCTGCTGCCGCTATGATCGGCTTTCGCTGCGCTATGAGATTGCGGTAGCTATTCCCTCTCGAATACCAGCAGGGTTTCGGCGTGGGGGGTGTTGGGGTAGAAGTCAAACCCGGCGGCGCGGACTATCTTGTATTTCTCAAGGAAGAAAGCCGCGTCGCGGCCCTGCGTGATGGGGTTGCAGGACAGGTAGATTATCCGCTTAGGCAGTATTTCCATGATCCGCTTTATTACCTTGTTGTGCAGGCCCGCGCGCGGCGGGTCCAGCACCAGTATGTCCGTGCCGTCGAACAGGTCGTCGGCGGTTTTCTCCGAAAGCGAGCAGACCATTTCGAAATTAGCGGCGCCGTTGGCCGAGGCGTTAAGCGCCGCGTATTTCGCCGAATTCGCGGAGGACTCCACCGCGTAAACCTTGTCCGCCAGGTCCCGCAGCGTCAGGCCTATCACGCCCACGCCCGAGTACAGGTCTACCAGCTTGCCGCATTTATAAGCGGCGGCGCGCACTTCCTTAAGCGCCTCCTCAAAAAGCTCTATGTTGTTCTGGAAGAAACAGTCGAAGCCGTAGGAGAACTTGCTCCCAAGTATCTCCTCGGTGACGAAGTCGTTGCCCCAGGAGTTCACTATCCCGTCCACCTGGCTGACGGAGCTTATAGGGTTGGAATAAACAGCCAGGAAGCCGTCCAGGCCCTCTATGTTCATCTCGGGCAGGACGATGTCCTGCCGCTTCATGAACAGCGCGGCCACGCGCGAGCCCTGCACTTTTCCCGAAGCGGTCAAAGTGCGGGGCGAGCCGGGATTCTTGGCCTCGCGTATTATCAGCGTCTTCAGGTCCGCGGTGGAAAGCTTCAGGCCGTTCAGTATCGCCAAAACTTTCAGCGCGGCGGCGTTGGTTGCCGGGCTTATCAGCGCGCACCCTTCCGGCAGCAGGTATTTCTCGCGGTAATTGCCGCGCTTGTGGAAGGCGAAGGACAGCGCGCCGGGCTCGCCGGTAAAGCTGTATTCTATCTTGGTGCGGTAGCCGAAGGTGTTCTTCGCGGCGTAAAACTTGTCCAGGCGTATGGTTTCCTTGGTGGTCTGGTAAAGCAGGTCCTCAATAATTCCTTTTTTTGTTTCGCACTGGAATTCGTAGTCCATCACCTGCCAGGGTGAGCAGCTGAGGTAATGGTCCTCCTTCGGGGCTATGCGTTTCGGGGAAGGGGTTATTATCTCCAGAAGCTCCGCCTCGGCGAAATTCTTCTTTTCAAAAGTGACCCTGACGCGGGCGGTCTCCTCCGGCAGCACGCCGTAGCAGAACACCACCTTGCCCTCGCTCCTGCCCAGGGCCTTGCCCTCGCCGACTATTTTTTTAAATTCAAGGGTAATTTCGCGCATATAAAATCCTTATCCTTAACGCCAGTTGTTTTATATACTACTAATAATAACAGGGGATTCCCAATTATGTGTACGTCGCAACACTTGCCTTGTCTCCCGGGACACAAGCTTGTGCCGTATCGGGGGCTATGCCCGCCGGGCGGCCAGAATTCTAAATGGAAAAGTTAATAAAGACGCTTTCTAAACTGGACAGGCCGCGCGTTTACACCGGGTTGCTCTCTCTCCTTACGGCCGTGGCCCTGACCCACAGCGTCCTGGCCTCATGGAAAATCTACCGGCACGAGCCGCTCAGGGAGGCCGCTTCGCGCTCCCTGATGGCCGTGAACTCCTCTTTTTTTTATGATTCCGGCATGGCTGAGCCTCTGCCGGTCTTCGCCCTGAAGCTGGCCATGGCGGCCGGCGCCGACCCGGACTCGGCGCTGAGGGCTGAGGGGCTGGCGGTTTTCGCCGCCGTGGTTTTGCTGACGATCTTCGTGCTGCGCGCCCGCTACGGGGGGCTGTGCGCCGCCGTGGCGGCGCTTTTTATGGCGGCAAATCCGTACATGTGCTTTTACGCGATGCAGGGCGGCTCCCATCTTTACTCCCTGTTCTTCCTGCTACTTTTCTGGCATTACTTCGATTACCAGCGCCCGCCTTCTCAATTTCCGCACGGTATAGGGTATTTTGGCGATGGGAATATTCCTGATAGGGGCAGGTCGCTGCCGCTCCCGGAGGAGCCTTCCCGGAAAGCGGCGCTGCTGGCGGGGCTTTACGGCGGGCTCGCCTGCCTTAGCCGGCTGGACGCGGCCTGGGCGCTGCTGATAATCGCCGGGTTGTCCTGGGCGGTCAGGCGAGAAAATTTCAGGCTTAAGGCCGCCGGCCTGTCCCTCGGCCTCGCTTTTGTCCTGGCGCTGCCCTACGCCGTTTACCAGCGCGCGCAGTACGGGAATTCCTTGTACGCCCAGGAGCTAAACCTGCGCCGCTGGGCCAATGTTGATAAATATGCCTACGGGTCCTGGGTTGGGGCGCCCTCAGGCCCGCTCGGCGTCCCCGCTTTTATTTTCCGCGAAGGTCCGGCCGGCGCCGCGCGCGGCGCTTTCAGCGGGCTGGGCCGGAGCCTGGCCTACGAACTGCCGCGCACGCTTTATTACAAGTTCCTGCTGGTGCCGGTTTTCCTGGGGGTTTATGCCGCCTTCGTGTTTAAAAAAGACCGCCTGCTTTTCTTCCTGGCGGCGGCCCTGCTGCCGGCGCTTCCGCTGGCGGCCATAAAACAGGTGCCGGCCACCGGTGGAATTGAACTGCGGTATTACCTTTGTTCCCTCTGGGCCCTTTGCGCTCTGGCCGGGCTTGGCTTGCAGGAAACACTGGCCTGGGCCGGGGGCGGCATGGAAAAGTGGGCGGCGGAGAAAAATGCGGCTTTCGAGGGCGCCGGTAAAAACAACAAACCTAAGGACGGCTTCTAAATGACTGGAAACAACAAATACAAATTCATGGCCGCGGTAACAGGGCTTTTCCTGGTTCCGTTCCTGCTGTTGAGCAGGCACTTCATCTACGGCGAGGGCGAGCTGCAGAAAAAAGACACCCTCAGCTACCTTGAGCTGCGCACCACTACCGGCGCCGGGATAATTTCCGACGTGCTTAACCTGAACTACAGCCTGTCCAGGCTGGCGGGGGGCAAGGTCGCCGCAGGGGCTTGGGCGCTGAAAGAAGAATTGGCCGGAAGGGTCAGGGCAAACCCGTTCATATATTCGGAGCTGGTGCTGCTGGGCCCGTCCGGAGCCGAGCTTGGCCGTTTTTCAGCCGATAGAAGCGTCAAGTCGCACCTGGATTATTCAAAAAGCCAGGTCTTTTCGGAGGCTAAGCAGACGCTCTCCCCGGCAGGCGCGGTTGAATACGGCGAATACACCCCCCCGGCGCTGGTGCTGACCGAGCCGCTTATGACGAGCGGCCCGGGGCCGGCTTATTACCTGGCCGGCAGGCTCAGCCTTGCTTACGTGGGCGAGGTGGTGCGCCTGATGGGCCGCAACTCCTACGGGAATTTTGGCCTTGTGGACATGGGCGGGCAGGTGATAGCGGACTCGATGAGCATGTCCATAGTCAAGCCCGGCCTTAAAGCGCCTGACGAGGTTGTAAAACTGCTTTCCCAGGCTGCGGAGCGTGATACGCTTAATTTCGCGAGCGAAGTTCATTTCCGCGGCCGGGTCCTGCTGGTTTCCGTTTCAAACGTCGCCGGCTCAAAATGGTGGATATACGAAATAATGGACTCCGGCGATATCCCCGTCCGGAAGGCTTCATTCTGGGCCTGGCGGGTCGTGCTGTCCGGCGTCCTGATGATGATGATCTTCGGCGTTATTACCTACTGGCTGGCCCTGCGCTGGCTTAAGGATTAAGGATTAAGGATTAAGGATTAAGGATTAAGGATTACAACTTACTGCTTACTGCTTAATCCTTACCACTTAATCCTTATCACTCTCCCCATGGGCCTTTCGGGTAAAGGACTGGGCCTTATTGCCCTTGTCCCCCGGCTTTCCGCGTGGTATAACTATCACAATGGGGTTATACCGACTTTTATTAAGCTTCCTGCTTCTGGCCCTGCCTTCGGGGGTTTTTGCTTCCAGCCTTGAAACCGAGCGCAGCGATGCGTCCGCGCTTTTTGACGGGGGCCTGCCGCTGGCAGGGATCTCCGACGGGGAAACGCGCGACGCTAACGCCGATTTTCTCAGGCAGATGAAAGAAGTTTTATCCACTGGGGCCTGGGACGGCCCCTCACCGCAGATCCGCCATTTCATGTTTAAAAACGCCGGCGAGGGCTGGACGGCCCAGGCCCAGAGCGTGGGGCTGGAGGGCTTCCTCTGGACCAAGAAAGAGCTGGAGGGAAAATACGGCGCGGCGGCTTTCTCCGGCCAGCTCAACGATTATTTCCTTTACCTTGACGGGCTTCTGAAGCCTACGGCCTGGACAGGCGAATTGCGCGCGGCGCTTTCGGACCTGAAAAATTCGCAGCTGCCGGCCGCAGAGAAAAATGCCCGCCTGAACGCCATGCTTGAGAATTATGTCACCGGCCTGCAGGCCAACATGGAAAAATATGACGGCGCGGCGTGGGCCAAGAAAGCCCGCATCTACGAGCTTTTTCCGCGCGCCTATAACCTGGACGGCCGCCGTTCGGCCTCAGGCTTCAAGTCCCCGTCCGATCCCGCCAGAACCCTTTTCTTCCGCGACTTCCAGTCTTCGGATTTCGACGTCATAAAGCGCATGGGTTTCGACGCGGTGTGGCCCATGGGCATACTGCCGATAGGCGTGAGGGGGCAGACCGGCACCGGCGGCGGCTCGCCTTATTCCATAAGCGACCACGGAACGGTCAACCCGGACCTGGGCACTGAAGAGGATTTTAAGAATTTCGTGAAAAAGGCGCACCAGGCGGGGCTGAAAGTAATAGTGGATTTTGTGGTGAACCATACCTCGCTCGACTCGAAGCTGCTGGCCGAGAGCCCGGACTATTTCGTGAGCTTCCGCTCCGACAGCCCCTGCCCGAGGGACGGCTATTTTGAGAGCTATTGGAACGGCGGGAAATATTGCGTGCACCACGGCGGCTTCGAGTACGGCAACGGGGTCTCCAGCTGGATAGATACCGCCCAGATAAACTATTCGAACAGGGTCCTGCGCGACCGCATGACGGCGACGGTCAAGGGCTGGGTGACCAAGTTCGACGTTGACGGCTTCCGCGTGGACATGGCCTACCTGGCGCTGAACAATGTTTTTTCCCGGACCTGGAAGAAGAGCATGCCCCACGAGGAATTCTTCCGCCAGCTTATCTGGACCGTAAAGGCCGCCAAACCTTCCGCGGCCTTCATGGCCGAGGCCTACGCGTATCAGGAAGACCTCGGGGCCTGCGGTTTCGACACCATCTACAGCAAGCAGGAGGACGCCAGGCCGGAGGGGCAGACCGGGTGGTATAATTCAACCGAGGCCGGCGGCGCCTACCAGATACAGAGCGCGCTTAACAGGGCGGCGTTCCTTGCCTGGCAGACGGGGGGAGCGGGCTCCGTCATGTTCATTGGCAACCACGACGAACCTGCCCCGGAGAAGATCTACGGGCGCCGCCTGCCGGCGGCGCTGGCGCTGACGCTGCTTTACCCGGGTTCCGTTATGATGTATTCAGGCGCGGAGATAGGCTACGACGCGGCGGTCCCGACGGAGTCCAAGCCGCTTCCTTTCAGTGCGCCCTGCGAGGTCAACTGGAGCGGTGGCGATCCGCAGGTAAAAAAGATCTACCAGGACGTGCTGGCGCTCTCCGCAAAGCTGCGCTCCGAGCTGGGGGACTACGATATAGAGCCGCTTTGGCCGGCCCCCGGCCAGGCCTGGGCGGGCTATATCCTGAAGTCGAAGGACCACCCCGGGCTGCGGCGGGCAGTGATAGGCAATGTGACCTGGAACGGCACCCGCGCCGAAGTTCCGCAGGCCGGGTTCAGCGGCAGCCTTGAGCCAGGTGAGTACCGTATTCTGAATTTGAAGTAGACGCTGATTTGCTATAATTATCCTGGGGATTCCAACTTTAACCGTTCTTAGCAGGGAGTAATTGTGCTGCGCTCAAACCCGCATTTGATGGAAATCAATACAAGGCTGTGGCTTAAGCAGCTGCGGGTAAAATATTCCCTTCCCGAGATGAAGCTTTCCTCCGTGCCCGACGAGGAGTGGCAGGAGCTGCGGCACCTGGGCTTTGACATAATCTGGCTGGTGGGAGTATGGGAGCCCAGCCCGGAGTCCGAGCAGATAGCCCGCGAGGACAAGGTCCTGCTGGAGGACCTTAAAAAACTGTCGCCCGGCTTCGGGCCGGAAGCCGTGGGGGCCTCTCCCTACTCGGTCCACTGGTACCGCCTTAACGCCGAGCTCGGTTTCGAGTGGGAGCTGAAAGCCCTGAAGGAAAAGATCAACTCCATGGGCATGAAGCTGATGGTCGACCTGGTTTCAAACCACACGTCCAGGGACAACCCGTACATAAAGGAATGCCCGGACTGTTTCGTCAACGGCTCCGAGGATGATTATAAGGCCCACCCCGACTGGTTCTTTGAAATTCAGGACGGCGAAAACAAGCGTTATATCGCCTACGGGCGGGACCCCAACTTCCCGGCCTGGACCGACAGCGCGCAGCTTAACTATTTCAACCCGGCGACCTGCGACCGCATGCTTTCCGTGCTTATGCGGTTAGCCGACATGGCCGACGGCGTGCGCTGCGACATGGTGATGCTGACGCTCAACGAGATATACGAGACCACCTGGGGCTGGCTCCTGAGCCGCGGCGGCTACAAGCGCCCGCCGTATGAGTTCTGGGAGGGCGCGATACGGGCTGTGAAGGAAAAGCACCCGGAGTTCGTCTTCCTGGCCGAGGTTTACTGGGGCCTGGAGTGGCGCGTGCAGCAGATAGGCTTCGACTATACCTACGACAAAGGCACCTACGACCGCCTGCGTTTCCAGGGGTCGCAGGAGGTGCGCGGCCACCTGCGCGCCGAGAAGCTTTACCAGAAGCGCTCAGCCCGCTTTATCGACAACCACGACGAGCAGCCCTCGCTGATCGCTTTCGGCAGGCAGAAAGCCCTGGCCGCCGGGGTTATCGTATCCACCATAAAGGGCCTGCGCTTTTACAACGATAACCAGGTGGACGGGATCAAGGTCCGCGTGCCGCTCCAGCTTAAGGAGCTTTATGAGCGGGTTCCCGACCAGGAAGTGAAAAAATTCTACGCCAAGCTGCTGAAGATCACCGACCACCCCGCCTTCCACGGCGGGGAGTGGGCGCTGCTGGACGTGCGCCAGTGCGACCCGGAGAACCACTCCAACGCCAATATCCTGGCCTGGTCCTGGGCCCAGCGCCGGACTCTCAAGGTTGTCGTTATAAATTATTCGGGCGAGGTTTCCTGCGGCGTGGTTAACGTCTCCATAAAAAGCGAAGGAGACACTACCGCCATCTTCGAGGAGCTTTCGGACCGGTTCTTCTCCTTTAAGTCCGACGACCTCTCCGGCGGCCTCAAGCTGCAGCAGATGCCCCCGTACTCCTCCTACATCTTCGACGTGGAATTCTAATATCCCTAAAAACAAGGAAAGGCCGGCGTTAATCCGCCGGCTTTTTCCTTTCATGCCGAACCTCGAGATGCCCAGTCGGGGCTTGCCCCGAACTTTGACCGCTTCGGGAAAAGTTCGGGGGCCTACCGCAGGGGCCAGAACGCAAAACGCGCTCGGCCACACCGTGGCCTCGCTCATCCTCAGGCCTCGGCGCTTACGCAAGCCTCGGCCTTCGGAAGGTTTTGCTAACCTGGCCCCTGCGGTCTCCCCCTCCGCTCAGGTTATCAGTCAGCTAATATTTCGTTAAACTGTGTAACCTGGGCGGAGACCGTGCGGGCAGGGTTAGCAAAACCGGTCGGAAGCCTGAGCTTGCGTAAGCGCGAAGGCTGAGACACGGAAGCGCGCGCACGGTGTGCGCGACGCTGGTTTTGCGTTCCTGCCCGCACGGTAGGCCGCCTTGGATAGGTGCAAATTTGCGCTAATGTCCGTCATGCGCGGGGGGATTAAGGTTCTCTTGCCAGGGTGTAGGCGGCGACCGACTTCGCTCCGGCCTTTTTTAATTCTGAGGCCAGTTCCTCGAGCGTGGCCAGCGTGGTGGCTACGTCGTCCACCAGGAGGATATTCCTTCCTCTTACAAGCTCGGGCTTCCCGACGCTGAAAGCGCCCGCCATGTTGGCCTTCCTATCACCTTTTGAAAGGGTGGTCTGGCTGGGGGTGTTCCTGGTTCTCGCGGCGGCGCCTTCCAGGTGGAAAAGGTTCCCGCGCGCGGCCAGGCCGGCCGCCAGCAGTTCGGCCTGGTTAAAGCCGCGCTCCCTGCGCTTGGCCGGGTGCAGCGGCACCGCGACGGCGAAACTGTAGGGGGCCAGCTCCGGGAAACCGGGCAGGGCCGCGGCCATTTCCCCGGCCAGGAAGCCCGCCAGGTCTTCGCGGGCCCTGTATTTAAAAGCGTGCACCAGGGAGCGCAGCTGCGGGTTAAAGACGAAAGCCGAGCGGGCCAGGGCCAGCGAGCGCGGGGCGCCGCCGCGGCAGTCGCGGCAGGCCCCGCCGCCGTCGTAGAGCGGCAGGCCGCAGGCTTTGCAGTGAAGCTCCGGCAGCGGCTCCAGGCAGGCCGCGCAGCCGGGGCAGAGCGGCGCGGGCTCAAGGCAATGGAGGTCCAGCCCGCAATGCGCGCAGGTCCGCGGCAGCAGCGCGTTAAGCAGCCACTTCCCGGCCATAATTATCTCAGGTTTCATGATCCCCCGACTCCCGACTCTCAGACCTCACCCTTAGAACTGGAACGTCAGCGTGCTTCCGGCCTGGTAGGCGAGGTATTCTTCCTGCTTAAGGAATTTGTGCCAGAAGCGCTGCAGCCCGGCGTTGAAAGTGAGGCGCAGGTTCTTGGCCGCCTCGTAGTCGGCGCTTGAGTTGAGCGAGAACAGCCGGTTGTTGTCCGCTATCGTAATGGGCGAGGATTTTATCGCGTAGCTGAGCGTCGTCGTCCAGACTATGCGGTTGGTGAAGACTATAGCTTTCTTCATGAAGGGCAGCTTCAGCCCCTTCGGCAGCTGGAAATCCGACTTGATAAGCAGGCTCGGGGTTATTGTCCTGGTGTTAGCGGTCACTACACCCAGGGCTGCCTTGGTTACGTCGGAAACATAATCCGCCTTCGGGGTGAAGCGGAACTTCCTGACGTCAAAAGTTCCCTGCAGCGTGGCGTCGTCGTGCCTGGTCTCCTGCGTGCGCTGGTCCACGCGCAGGTCCTTTTTGTCGGAGAGGCGCAGGTTGTAGCTGGCCGCGGTGTCCACTTTGTTAAGCAGCTTGAAGCGCAGGTCGGTCCCGTAAGTGCCGGAAGTGTCCAGCGAGATATTTTTTGCCTCGTTGGTGTTGCGCGAATACTTGAGGTTTATTGTGGCGCTCTGCGCCCAGCGGCGGACCCGCAGCAGGTTCTCGAGCTGCGAGAGGGAGACTATCATGTCCGGGAAGGTTCTGTTGACGCTTTTTGAGATGGTGCCGGTAATCTCGGAGCGCTGCACCGAGTTGCTGAAATTATTGGTCAGCGAAAGGGTGCTGAGCGGCGCCGCCGAGCCTTTGAAGCTGTACCCCTCGAAAGGCTGCCAGCGCTGGGTGGAGCTCACCGTGTCGCGCAGCGTGACGGAATTGCGCTGCGCGTATGGGCTGGCGGGTTTCATGGAATCCCTCAGCCAGAGGCGCGGCCTGGTATTGTATTCTTTCTCGACGTTGGCCCAGGCGTCGCCGTCCTGTATCTGGTAGTTGGAGGAGAGCACCAGGGAGCGCAGCAGGCGGTTGCGGGGCGCCAGGTCGTTCATGCTGAGGGTGAGGGCCACGCCGCCCTGCGCGGTGCGGTTCACGCTCTTTATAAGGCCCGGCGCGAAGATCTTCGAGGCCTGCGCCACGGTGACGGTGGTGGTGTTGAGGTTGTTGCTCTCAATGGTGGTGACGGAGTAGTTTGCCGAAGGGTTCAGCCAGCGCGCGAACAGCAGGTTGGAATTTACGTCCACGGTCTGCTGCATGGACTTGGCGTAGCGCTCCGACTGCAGCGGGGCGGAGAGCGGCGCGCGCTCCTCGCGGGCGGTCTGCAGCGAGTAGCCGGGGTTGAAGGAAGAGCCGTTCCAGGGGATGAAGGTCAGCTTGCCGCCGTAGGCGTCGGTGCGCTCGTCCGTTTCATACAGCCCGGCCAGGTTCAGCAGCCGGCTGGGATCGTAGTTGACCCTGCTGCGCCCGAGAGAATAATTGAAGTTGAGGGAGCGCGGCAGCACGGGTACCGCGCCCGGCACCGAGTAGGCCACGTTGGCGGCATAGAGGGCCCTGTCATCCTTGCGGCTGAGCAGGCTGTAGTCCGTTATGCCCTTTGAGTAGTTAAGCCCCAGCTTGGGAAGCGCCCCGATGTTGAGGCTGCCCGAAGCCGAGCCGTCGAATTTCTTCACGCGCCCCTGCTGCAGGGAGTTTACCAGGTTGTTCGACCCGGTGACCAGCGTGTTGGGCGTCACGGTCGTCTGGCGCGCGGCAGTTAGGTTCACAGGGAAGAAGGCCATCCTGGTGATGTTGAGGTAGCCGGTCTGCTGCTCGTTGTCCTGGTTGGCAATCGCGGTGACCGGGGTCTGGAAGCTGCGGTCCATGAAGCGGTGCTTGCCGCCGAAGCTGAACCAGCCGGGGATCTCGAAAGCCCCCTCCACTTTGCGCGCGTTGCCTACGCGCACGAGCGGCTCGGAGACATGCAACTCGTTGAAATAAACCACGCCGCTGTGCCCGCTGCCGTCCGTCGCCTCCACGCCCGCAATAAACTGCGGCACCTGCTGCAGGCTGGGCATTCCCCTGGAGGTGATCTCCACGCCCGGGGTCGACGGCGCCCAGATATCCGGGATCTTGTCGCCGGTTATGTCTTCCTGGGCGATGGTGATAAGGCGCCAGCCGGTGAAGTTAAGGGGCACAGAAGCCTTGAAATAGGTGTTTGCGTCGCCGGCCTTGAGGAAGAATGAGACCCCGCTCTGGGGCCCGCTCTCGCTCTTTACCAGGAAGCGGACCGCCTCATGCTGGGAAATATCGATGGCCGTGGTGAACTTGCGGTAGATGTAGACAGTGGGGCCGGTGCTCGACGCCGCGGAGTAGATGTTGTCGTAGCGCAGGGACAGGGTCTGCTCAGTTACGCCGCTGGAATTGTTCTTCTGCTTCTGCTCGCTGACGGAGCCGTACAGGTTGTTGAAGACTATAGTGGCTTCGCCGCCGGCCTCATGGATGGGCGTGTAGCCGGGGTTATCCTGGTTGTTCACGCCTATGGCCTGGAGGGAGCCCGTGTTGGTGCTTGACTGCACGGTCCAGGTATTGCCTACGGCCGAGATGCGGGCGAATTTAATGATCCCGGACGACGCGCCTCCAGGGGCTTTCTTGAGCGAGATGCGCACCTGCTTAATGGCGTTCCATTTGAAGGTGTCCGTCGAGGTTATGGTCAGCGGCAGGTAAAGGGTGCGCCAGCCGGTGAAGTTGACGCTGTTTTTAGCCAGGAGATCCGTGGTGTCCGTGAACTTCGAACCGTTCACATAGCCGAACCCGCCGCCGGTGAAGTCCTGCGCGTCCAGGCGGCCGTTCTTGTTGAGGTCCTCGGAGTCCAGCCGCCCGTTGCCGGCGCCGTAGCGCTTTGAGCTTGCGCCGGGCGGGGCGTAAAGCCAGCCGATATCCTCGGAGCTGGAAACCTGCTCGTCGCAGTTGAGGTCTTCGCTCTTGGGCGCGTGGTTGAGCACCAGCCCGGAGGCGCAGTGGTCGAAGAGCTGTCCGCCCGTATTGTCGGCGTCCTCGCTTACCTGCCCCAGGTGTATGTTGAACTGCGGCCCTTCCGTGCCCGCTGTAGTCCCATTCTCGCCGTAGACAACCATTTCCAGCACGTTCTTCTGCGAGAAATCCAGCCCGGTGGTGGAAAGCGGGTAAACTATCGAAACTTCGGTCGAGATGCTGAAGTCGTATTTATAGGCCAGCACAAGCTGGTTGCTGTCCGAGGTGGAAGCTGAATTTATGACGTTGGATTTTATGTTCTCGTTGTACCAGTCCAGGGCCAGCGGGTCCGCGGGGCCCTGAGTGGGGTTGGCCGAGATGAACCAGAAGTTCTTGTCCATCGACGGGGAGTCTTCCTGCTTTACCCCTTCCATGTTGTCGATGAGGGCGTAGTCGTTCAGGTTGGGGTTAAGGCGGCTCTGGGCGGCCTCCGCGCCGAGGGAGGCTTTCAGGCCGAACAGGCTCAGGCCCTTAAGCTGGGCGTCGCCCTCGTAGACCATCATGCTGTTGGTCAGGTCGGTGATGTTGGGCACGGTGTTGGACTTTATGCCGCCCTGATAAAGCAGCGTTGAGCCGACTGAGAAATGGCTGCCGAAGTCGTAGGATACGCGGCCGCCCACCAGCGACTGGTTGCCCACCCCGCCGAAGGGGGAGACCTCGTAGACGATCTCTATCTTGGCGTCCTGGCCCACGCGCTCCGGGTAGTAGAAGGTGATGAAGCCGGAGTCGTAGTCTATGAAGTATTCCTCGTTCCGGCCCAGCTTCTTGCCGTCCACGCGCACCACCTCGGACTGCAGCACTATGCTCGGCTCCAGCAGGAAGGTCTTGAACCTGAAGGAATACTCCACGCGTATTATGCGCTTTGAGCTGGGCGCGGCGGAATAGATCTGCTCGTCGGCCGCGCTGGTGGACGACTCGGATAAAAAAGGGTTCTTAAGTCGTATTATGCCCTGCTCAAAATCCACCTCGATGGTTTCCGGGTATTTTATGACCGGGTTGACGTCCGCGGGGGTAGGATCGTACCCCCGCACCAGTACGGGGGTGCGGTTGAGGTCCTGCACCTTCAGGATGAAATTCCCGCTTCCGTTGTCGCGGACTATGTTGCTCTGGCCGATGGAATAATATGTCTTCATCTCGCATTTGTGCGAAACCCTGGCGTCGGAAGCCGCCGGCTCCGAAGAAAGGGAAATATCGTTGGGAGTTTTTATAATGGCCGGGACCGCCAGTAAGCTGCCTGGCGCGATGTCCGCCGCGATCGATGCGGGGGAGCCGTTCTGGGAAAGGGGGATCCCGTTCATGTTCTGGTAGTCTATTATCACAACTTCCTGCGGGTTAAGCGTGCGGTTGAAGGTCAGCAGGCCCTTGGCGTAGTCCATCACGTAGTCCACGCCCGGGTTCATAAGCTGGAAGCGGCCCGTGTACGTGGAAGCCTGCACGGCCATGTCCTTGCCGGTCAGCGCGAAAACGGTAACCCCGTCGACCTGTGCCAGGGTCTGCTGGTCTATGTAGATGCGCTCCGTGCCGGACTTTATCGGCAGGCGCGTGGTGTTGCCGAAGGTGATGTCATAATATTTGCGGCGCAAATAATTCGTGTCGAGTATGTCCGCGCCCTGGAACTGCGTGTTGCCGGTGAACTGCCTGGTCTTGGTGAGGCCCTTGGTGCGCGAGCCCACGAAGGTCAGCTTGAGGCGGTTGGTCTTCAGGTCCGCCCTTATGCCGAACAGCTGCTTGTTGTAGGAGACGAACTCGGTGGCCGGCAGCGACAGGTCTATGTCGCCGAACGAGACGTTCTGCACCACCTCGCTGGGGTCGCCCTGGTAGACCACGGAAATGTCCTGCTTGTCCAGCTTCGTGTCGTCGTAGTCGACGTTCACCGTTATTTTCTGCCCGACCTTGCCCTGCATGCGGACCTGCATCTGCTGGGTTATCTCGAAAAGACTGAGGGAGCGCGCCCTGGTGGCGGTGGTCTGCTCGTTGAAAAATTTCTTGCCGCTGTAGCTGAGGGCGATGACCTTGCGGCCGGTGACGGAGAGGCTGGTGCCGGACTCGCGGAATTCAACCTGCGGCTCCGGGCCGGCCGGGGCCTCGGCGGCGGTCCCGGCGGCCGGCAGCGGGGACAGCTCTTCGCCGCGGAAGCGGCCAGTCTCTACGGCCTCGCGCGCGGAGTTCCAGGAATCTTCGCTGTAGGAAAAAGGCAGGTCCCCTGAAATATTTTCCATTCCGGTTTCCGCGGCCGTGGAAACCTCCGTCCCGCCCAGCAGCTTCCCGGGGTCCTTCCTTTCGAGCAGCAGGAAGCGGCCCCCCACGGGAACGGGGGGGGCGAAGTCGGCGGCGCGCGAGGGGGCGGCGCAGGCCAGGGCCGCGAGGAATAAAAATATTTTCGCTTTTGCTTTCACGTTAAATAAACACAAAGCCGCAAAGCCGGCCCGGTTTTCCGGGCAGGCAAAATAACGTCGTCGGGAAAAATTTCCACGGCGCCGCATATATATAATAGAATAAATAAATGCCCGTGCCTATAGCCCGTCTTTATATATTAAAAGTGTTCGCCAAATTCCTGGGGCTTTCTCTTTTTGTCTTCATCTCGCTGCTGCTGATGCTCAACTTCGTGCAGGTTATAAACCAGGGCGTGCTGTCCGGCTTTTCTTTTTATTTCCTTGCGAAGAGCATGCTTTACCTGCTGCCCAATATCGTCGGCATGTCGCTGCCGCTGGCCTTCCTGCTGGCCATGCTGCTGAGCCTGGGGCAGATGTCGCAGGACGGCGAGATAATCGCCCTGCGAGCGGGCGGGTTTTCGTTCTATGAGATCCTTTCCTGCGTGTTTTACTCCTCGCTGCTCGCCTCGCTGCTGCTGCTGGCCGTGAACAACTGGCTGGGGCCGGTGGCCTTCCAGCGCTCCACCGACTATACCATCTCGATGCTCAACAGGGTCACCAAGATAGAGCTGAAGCCGCGCACTTTCCAGAAAATTTCCGACTGGGTGCTTTACGCCGCGGAGGTGAACGCCCTTACCGGCGAGATGCGGGGGGTAAAGCTTATCCGCCGGATAAACAAGGGCGAGACGCCGGCCTTTGTGAATAAGATAAACGCCGCCGAGGGCCGCTACCGGAAGGTGGGCGAAACCGGCCTCGAGATAGCCCTTTCCGAAGGCCAGTTCAGCCAGACTGACTGCAAGAATTCCGAGAAGATCCTCTACGGCAGGTTCGGCGCCTACAAGACGCTGCTGCCTTTTTTCTCGGAAAGCGGCGCCGGGCGCAAGCTCAACCAGCGGGAAATTTCCACCCCGGGCCTGCTGGCCAGGCTCAGGGAGGGGATAAGCGATCCGGCTACGGCGGCCAAGTACCGCATAGAAGCGGCTTCGCGTTTTGCCCTGGCGCTGGCGCCGCTGGTCTTTTTCCTTGTCGGCGCCCCGCTGGGGGTGGCGCTGGACAAGCGCGGCCGTTCCGCCGGCTTCGGGCTGAGCCTGCTGATAATCTTTTTTTACTACGGCCTTACCATAAGCGGCATGGTGCTTTCGCGAAAGTACCCTGCGCTTTTCCCCTGGACCATTTTCGCCCCGGCGCTGCTGACCGGTCTGACCGGGCTCTGGCTGTGGAAGCGCAAGCTGTACGCGAAATAATTCAATAAAACAGTTCCCAGCAGGAAAGGTTAAACATGGATAAACAGGATAAGCAGGATTTTCTTATTTTTCGGTCTTTATCCTGTCCATCCTGTTCATCCATGTGAATCTCTAATGAAGAGTCCGCACGAAGTGCGTTAATTTTAATGAATAAAATCTTTTTCAGGTATATAGCGCGCAGTTTCTGGGCCCCGTTCGGCTTCGGGCTGTGCGTCTTCTGCCTGCTGCTTATCTTCGGCAGCCTTTTCGACAAGCTGAACTTTTTCATGAAGAGCGGGTCGGGGGCGGGACTTTTCGCCAGGTATATCATCTACCAGGCTCCTTATTTTATTATCAAGATGACGCCGATGGCCACCCTGCTGGCCGTGCTGTTCACGCTGGGGGGCATGATAGCGAACGGCGAGTGGAAAGCCGGCCTGGCCGGCGGCTGGCGGCCTTTTGACATGATCAAGCCGCTGCTGGTCTGCGCCCTGCTGGCCGGCCTCGGGCAGTTCATTCTGCAGGAGACGGCGGCGCCGGACCTTTATATGCGCTCCGAGTACCTTTTTGAGGGCAAGATGCGCGGCCGCGACGACTGGCAGCGGCTGGTAAAAAAAGACGTCTCCTTCTCCGCCGGGAACGAGGTTTTTGTTACGGCCCACCTTTTTAACGGGCAGCTTAAGACGATGGAAAAGGTGATAGTCAGCATTTACAAAGAGGGGCGGCTCTCGCTTGAGATAAACGCGGCCGCCGCCGATTGGCAACCGGGCGTCAACCGCTGGGCCTTCTCCGACGGCGTCATGATAAAATACGACGGCGACCGTAAGCCGTCCACCAAGCGCTTTACGCGCTACCAGTCCGCGATCTCGGTGCGGCCGGAAAACCTGGTGCTGGAGAAGCTTGTGCCGGACGGGATCTCGACCTTGGACGTCCTGCGCCGCCTGCGCCGCCTGGAGGCGGTCGGCGCCCCGGCCGTGGCGGAGCGCACGCTGCTGTGGGTAAAGCTCGCCGCGCCGCTGGCCAACCCGGCCATGGCCCTTATCGGCGCCGCCATGGTGCTGCTGGCTCGGAAAAATAACCGTTTTTTCAGTTTCGGGCTGGCGGTGGGCTTCGGCTTCTTCTTCTGGGCAGTGGTAATAATGGCGCAGGAGGTCGGCAACGCCGAGCTGCTGCCGGCTTTTATCGCCGGCCTGGGCCCCGCCGGGCTGTTCGCCCTGGTCTCGCTGTGGGGCCTGCGCCGCGCCAGGGCTATCTAAGGGACCGGCTTTTTTCGCTGAAGAGAAAATAAATTTCCCCGCGCGGGTTTAAAAGCCCGGCGGGGATCGTTTTATCCCGGAGCAGGGCCCGCTCAAAAATTTTTTTCTTCGCCGGGCCCGCGGCCATCAGGACCACGGTGGACGCTTTGTTTATGGTTTTCAGGGAAAGGGTGACGCGGCGGCGGACTTTCGCGCCGTGCGGGGCCAGGGCCGCGCAGACCGGCTTTTTATCTTCCTTCAGCGCCGGGGAACCGGGGAAAAGGGAGGCCGTATGGCCGTCTTCGCCCAGCCCGAGAAAAATAAAGTCGAGCCGCCCGGAGCCCGCGGTTTCTTTGAGGAGCTCCCTGGCGTAGGCCGCGGCGGCGCCGGGGCCCGGGTTTACCGGGCGCAAGTTGGGGCGCGGGATCTTTATCTTTGAAAACAGCCGCGCGCGGGCCGTTCCGAAATTGCTTTCCGGCGAGGAAAGCGGGGCAAGGCGCTCGTCGGCCATGAAAAAAACGACCCTGCGCCAGGGCAGGGGCAGGGCGGAAAGTACCTTGAACAGCCCGGCCGGGGTGCCGCCGCCTGAGAGAGCGGCCGTGAATTTGCCCGGTTTCCCGAGCAGGGCTTTTTTGAACAGGCCGGCGGCATACTCCGCCATCGCGGCGCCGGTTTTAAATCTTCTGACCACGCGCCTTTTCACACCCAGGACCTTCCGTCTTTTTTTATCAGCTCTTCAGCCGCGGCCGGGCCGGGGGTGCCGTCAGCGTAAGCGTGCAGCGGGCAGGCCTCAGGGCCCGCCTGCCAGGCTTCGAGCAGGGGGGACAGGAATTTCCACATGAACTGAATTTCAAAGGAGCTGAGGAACAGCGTCTTGTCGCCGGACATAGCCTCTATCAGCAGGCGCTCATAATCGGTGGGGTAGCCGGCCGCCTCCCGGCCCTCCGGGCGGTAGTCCAGCCCCATGCTGCGCGGCACGAAGCAGAGCTTGGGGCCGGGGTGCTTGCTGATAAGCGAAAAAGCGACCTTCTCCTCCGGCTGAATGCTGAAGGAGAAGACGTTGGGATAGCCGATGTCGATGGCCCTGAAGATTCCCCGGTCCGGCTTTTTGTATACCAGGTCGATCCGCGTCTTTTTGGCGCCGGTTTTTTTGCCGGCCCGGACGTAGAAGGGAACTCCTCTCCAGCGGTCGTTGTCCACCTGGAACTTGAAGGAGAGGAAGGTCTCAACCGCCGAGCCCGGCGCGACCCCGGGCTCCGCCCGGTAGCCGGCGTACTGTCCGCGCACTGCCTGTTTTGCCGCCTCTTCCGGGCTAAGCGGGCGTATGCTTTCAAAGAAACGCTTTTTTTCGGCTTTGAAATCAGTGTCCCTGAACGTGGACGGCAGGTCCATCGCGGTTATGGCGGCCAGCTGCAGTAAGTGGCTCATCATGTCGCGGGCCAGGCCCATCCGTTCGAAGAAGGCGGCGCGGCCTTCCACGCCCAGTTCCTCTAATACGGTTATCTGCACGTGGTCGACGAAGCGGCTGTTCCAGGTGTTGTCGAAGACCGCGTTGGCCGACCGCAGCGCCATCACGTTCTGCACGGCCTCCTTCCCGGTGAAGTGGTCGATGCGGTAGACCTGCGGTTCGGAGGCTGCCGTTTTCAGCCCGGCGTCCAGGGCGGCAGCGCTTTCCAGGCTTGAGCCGTACGGTTTCTCAACTATTATCCTGGACCAGCAGGCGCGGTCCTCCGGTTCGAAAAGCAGCCCGCCGGACTTCAGTTCTCCGGTTATTTGTTCGAAGGCCGCCGGTGGAGTGGCCAGGTAGAAAAGACGATTCTTTTTTACGCCGAATTTAGCGTCCAGCGCGGCCAGGCGCTGCGAGAGGCGTCCATAAAAATCGCCGTTGCCGTAGTCCGCCTGCAGGTATTCCAGGCGGCCGAGGAAGGAGCTAAAGTTTTCCGGCGAGGGGGCAAACCCGGCTTTTGCCAGTGTATTCCAAAGGCGGCTTTCAAGCGCGCCACGGTCCAGCGGGGTCCGCGAGGCCAGGACGATGTAAAAATTCTTAGGCGTGAGCTTTTTTTCGCAAAGCCCGAAAAGGGCCGGAATTATTTTCCGGCCCGCCAGGTCCCCGGTGGCTCCGAAAAGTATGAAGCCGCAGCTCTCCGGCCGCATCTCCTGGCAAAAACCGATGGTCTCGATCATAGCTTTACGCCGGGGGATAGTGTCTCAGCCCTCGTCCTTCATTCTTTCTTCCACCCCGTGCCCGCCGAACTCGCGGCGCAGCGCGGCTGACAGGCGGTCTCCGAAATTGTCCTTCATCTGCGAGCGGAACCTCTTGAAAAGCGAGGTGGAAATGGCCGGCAGAGGCACGCCGAGGCGGACCGCTTCTTCTACGGCCCAGCGGCCTTCGCCGGAATCCGGCACTATGCCGCTTAAATTCTCGAGTTTCGGGTCCTTGTCGAAAGCGTTCTGCGCCAGTTCAAGCAGCCAGGAACGGATCACGCTGCCGCGGTTCCAGACCGAGGCCAGCCCGGCCATGTCAATTTCGCCGAAGGGAGAGGCGTGTAAAAGATCGAAGCCTTCCCCGTAGGCCTCCATCATGGCGTACTCTATCCCGTTGTGCACCATTTTGGCGAAGTGGCCGGCGCCGGGCCCGCCGCAGTTCATATAGCCGCCGTCCTGGCAGAGGGCTTTTATGAAAGGTTCTGCTTTTTCAAATACGGGTTTGGGGCCGCCGGTCATTATGCAGTAGCCGTTTTCCAGGCCCCAGATCCCGCCGGAGACGCCGGCGTCGAGAAAATCAATGCCTGTTTCAGAGGCCTTTTTCGCGCGGCGCACGGCGTCGTTCCAGTTGCCGTTAGCCCCGTCTATGATAACATCGCCTTTTTCAAGCAGGGAAAGCAGTCCAAGAAAGAGCGTTTCGGTGGGTTCGCCGGAGGGAAGCATCATCCAGACGGCGCGGGGGGCTTTCATTTTTAAAACAAGTTCGGTGAGGGTTTTCGCTGTGACGGCGCCCGCGGCTTCGAGGCGGGGAAGTTTAGCCGTGTCCCGGTTCCAGACGACCGGTTTTATCCCCTTGGCTAGAAGCCGCCTGGCCATGTTGCCGCCCATCCGTCCCATCCCGGCAATAGCTATAGAATGCATGAATTTCCCCTGTTACTTCACCATCTTCTTAGCTCTGGCGGCTATTGTTTCGGCCGTCAGGCCCAGCGCCGCGTATACCTGCCCGGCCGGCGCCGACTTGCCGAAGCTCTCCACGCCGAGAACTTCCACTTCCGTCCCCACAAGCTCCGACCAGCCTATGCCGCGGCCGGCTTCCACAGCCAGCTTCGGAAGGTTCGGCAGGAACACGGAATTCCTGTAGGCCTTGTCCTGCTCGCGGAACAGCTCGAAGGAAGGCACGGAGATTATCCGCGCCGCGATGTTGTCTTTTTCCAGCAGGGCCGCGGCCTCGAAGAGCAGGGACACTTCAGAGCCGGAGGCTATCAGCTCCACCGACGGCACCGTGGAGGGGCCGCGCAGCAGGTAGGCGCCGCGCTTGAGGCCTGCCGCTATCTTCTCCCGGTACTGCGTCATCAGCGGCAGCTTCTGGCGGGACAGGGCCAGGCAGGCCGGGCGCTTCGAGCGCACCGCTGTCTCCCAGGCGTAAATCGTTTCCCAGGCGTCGGCCGGGCGCAGCACCAGCAGGCCCGGGATAAGGCGCAGGCTCATTAAATGCTCCACCGGCTGGTGGGTAGGGCCGTCCTCGCCGACGCCGATGCTGTCGTGCGTGAAGACGAACACCGACGGAGTCTGCATCACGGCGGCCAGCCGCAGGGCCGGGCGCATGTAGTCGGAGAACACCAGGAAGGTGGCCCCGAAAGGTATCAGCCCGCCGTGCAGCGCCAGGCCGTTTATTATGGCGCCCATGGCGTGCTCGCGTATGCCGAAGTGCAGGGTGCGGGAAGGGTCTTTTATAAAGTCGGTCTTTGTGGACGGGCCCAGGTCGGCCGAGCCGCCGGTAAGGCCGGGGAGGGCGTCCGCCATCAGGTTTATCACCTTGCCGGAGGCCTCGCGCGTGGCCATGGGCTTATCGAAGAAGGAAATGTCGGGGTTGAAAAGGCCTTCGGGGATCTCTCGGCCCAGCATGGCCTTGGCCAGCTCCGCCTTCCCGGGCAGGGCCTCGGAATATTTCTTCCAGAGCTTCAGCCAGCGCTTGCGGGCGTTCTCGCCGGCGGCGGCCTGCTCGGCAAAGCGCGCCTTCGCCTCTTCCGGCACGAAGAAAGGTTCAGCGGAAGGCCAGCCAAGGGCCTTCTTCGTGGCCAGGATCTCGTCGGGCTTGAGCGGCTCACCGTGCACCGAGTTCTTGTCCTGCTTGGGGCTCGCCCAGCCTATATGCGTTTTGGCTATTATTATCGATGGACTTTCGGTTTCGCGCTTGGCCTTCCTTATGGCCGAGTCCAGCTCATCGAGGTTGTTGCCGTCCTCCACTTCCAGCACCTGCCAGTCCTGTGCCAGGAAGCGCTTTTTTACGTCCTCGGTAAAGGCCAGGCTGGTCGAGCCTTCTATCGTGATGCCGTTGGAGTCATAGAGGCAGATCAGCTTGCCGAGCTTCATCGTGCCGGCCAGCGAGGCCGCCTCGTAGGAGAGGCCTTCCATCAGGTCGCCGTCGCCCACCAGCACGTAGGTGAAATGGTCCACCAGCCGGAATTCAGGCGTGTTCAGCTTTTCGGCCGTAAGCTTTTCAGCCAGCGCCATGCCCACGGCGTTGGCGAAGCCCTGGCCCAGCGGGCCGGTGGTGTTTTCCACGCCCGCCGTATGGCCGTATTCCGGGTGGCCCGGCGTCAGGCTGTCCAGCTGGCGGAATTTTTTAAGGTCTTCCAGCTTCAGGCCGTAGCCGTAGAGGTGGAGCATGGAGTAAAGCATCGAAGAGCCGTGGCCGGCCGACAGCACGAAGCGGTCCCGGTCGAACCAGGCCGGGTCGGAGGGGTAAAACTTCAGCTGCCCGGCCCAGACTGCATAGGCCAGCGGCGTAGCGCCGAGAGGCAGCCCGGGATGGCCGGAATCCGCCTGGCCCACCATGTCGATGGAAAGGGTCCGTATGGTATTAACGCACAAAGTGTCGGTAGCGTCAAATTTCATTTTTTCTCCAGTAGTTTAATTTTCCACGCCTGCAGAGCTATTATGGTCTTGGCGTCCTTGATGACGCCTTTTTTCACTAGTCCCAGGGCTTTTTCGAAAGGCAGTATCTCGATGTTGATAAACTCGTCGTCGTCGGGGTCGGGGGCGCCGCCGCGCAGCCCGGACGCCGTAAAGATGTGGAGCACCTCGCTGGAAAAAGCCGGCGTGGGCCAGAAGGACAAAAGCGGCTTGATCTTCGCGGCCGTGTAGCCGGTCTCTTCCTTCAGTTCCGCCTTCACGCGCTTCAGCAGGCCGTCGGAGGCTGAGTTCAGCTTGCCGGCCGGTATCTCCAGCGTGGCCTCACCGACCGGGTAGCGGAACTGCCGCACAAAAATTATCCGCCCGTCCGGCAGCACCGGCAGCACGGCCACCGCGCCGGGATGGTCCACGAATTCCCGCGTGGCCTTCTTTCCGTTAGGCAGCGTCACGGTATCCGCCCTGAAATCCACCGTCCCGGAAAATACCAGCCGCTTCCTGTGAAAATTTTCTCTGAGCCCGGCATGCCCCTTTCCCTTTTTAACCATGCCACAATTATATAATTTCCGTAAAAGCCCCCGGCTCAATAAATAATCAATTAGCGATGCGGTTCATGCTTGGTGCGTGGGCGCCGCAGGGACCGGAACGCAAAACGCTCTCGGTCGCACCGTGAAAGTTAACACGCGCTCGGGCGGCATACCGTGGGGGCAGGAACGCAAAACGCGCCTCGCAAGGGGTGGCGGGGG